>CAZLOC010000151.1:0-2366 GCA_964560935.1 uncultured Anaerolineaceae bacterium
AAATCAAACATCACGCTTATCTCTTCGACGCCACGCGCTGTATCGACTGCCGCGCTTGCATGGTAGCATGCAGCGTGGAAAATAACATCCCGATGAACAAAACTCGCATCTGGGTAGCTGGCATTGGCGTCAAGGGTGAATTCCCTGATCTGCAACGTGGCACGATGGTTTACCACTGTATGCACTGCGAGCATCCTGACTGTATGTCAGCTTGCCCGGTTGGCGCGTACACAAAAGCGGAAGACGGCCCGGTGACTTACAACCCTGATCGTTGCATCGGCTGCCGTTATTGCATGAACGCCTGTCCGTTCGGCGTGCCGCACTTCGATTACGACAAGGGACTCATCGAAGGCGCTTTCATCGACAAATGCACCTTCTGTCCCCAGCGCATCTACAACGGGCAGGAACCTGCCTGTGTGCAAACCTGTCCTACCGACGCGCTGGAATATGGCGAGCGCGACGAACTCATCGCCAAAGCGCACGTGCGCATCGCTGCGCACCCCGACCGTTACATTGATCATGTCTACGGCGAGTTCGAGAACGGCGGCACATCTTACCTGATCCTCTCGCACATTCCGTTCAATGAACTGGGCTTGCCGGACCTGCCCGAGAAGCCTATCAACCAGGTTAGCGAGGCGACGGTTGGCCTGACCCTGCCGGTTGCGCTAGGTTGGGGTGCAGCGCTGACAGCAGTCGCGGTGGGTGTACACCGCTACAACCAGAAACAGGTTGCCAGCAACGAAGAGGAAAACAAAACGGAGGCCGAGAAATGAAATTGAACATCACTCTTCCCTCACGCTTCCGAATCGGATTGTTCCCGCTTAGCCTGTTATTCTTAATGGGGGTGGCTGTGGTCATTGCCCTTTGGCGCTATGTCTATGGAATCGGCGCCATCAGCAACCTGAGCAACTCCTACCCTTGGGGCTTCTGGGTCAGTTTCGACCTGTTCACGGGCATCGCCATCAGCAGCGGCGCGTTTGTCATCGCTTCCCTGGTCTATATTTTCGAATTAGAGGAGTTTCGCCCATTATTGAGACCCACGCTGGTGACCGGCCTGCTTGGCTACATGATGGAAGGCATTGCCCTGCTGGTCGAACTCGGTCAGCCCCATCGCATCTGGTACTTCCTGCGCTACCAAAACTTCACTTCCTACCTGCTATTCATCGGCCTGTACGTGATGATTTACATCGCCGTACTGACAGCAGAATTTGCCCCGGCCGTCTTCGAGCGGCTGAAGTGGGAGAAGGCCGCAAGCTTGCTCAAGCGCTGGATGAAACCGATCGTCATCTTCGGCGCGGTCATCTCTACGCTGCACCAGGCTTCGCTCGGCTCGCTGCTGCTCATTCAGCCCGCGAAACTGCATCCCCTGTGGTGGACGCCCTGGATTCCGCCGCTGTTCTTCGTCTCGGCCATTGCCATTGGGTTGACGATGACCATCTTCGAATCATCCATAAGCGCGCGCTACTTCGCACATGGTCTGGAAACGCACCTGCTCGAAAAACTGGCGCGTGCCCTGCCCTTTGTCCTGGGTCTATACCTTGCAATGAAATTCATTCAATTGATGCTGGAAGGCAAACTCTCTCTCCTCTTCAGCAGTGGGACAATGAGTTTCCTGTTTTGGGCTGAGATTATCCTTGGAATCCTTCTTCCGATGGTATTATTCTCCATTGAGCGCGTGCGCCAAAGTCCGCGCGGCCTGTTGACCGGCGCCATCCTGACCCTGCTGGGCATGATCCTCAACCGCTTCGATGTGAGCTGGTTTGCTCTCAGGCATTACGACCCGCTGACCTACGTTCCAAGCTTCATGAGCAAAGTGCAATACTGGCCCTCGCTGAGCGAGGTGCTGGTCTCAGTTGGCATTTTCTCTGCGGGCATCCTGGCCTTTGGACTGGCGGTCAAGTACCTGCCTGTATTTGAAACGGAACACGAGACGGAGGAGACTCCCAAGCCCGTGCGTGGACTCCAGCCTGCGATCACCTCCGCCGACGATTAACCTCCACTGCGTTCTGATCCTTCGACCCCGGCCCGCTCCGCTCTACCGGGGCGGGCAGGCTCAGGACAAGCCCTAAACCTGTTCCCGTTTCAAGGGGCATTTGCTCACCTTTTGGCAGGTCACGTTTGAAACGTGACCTGCTTCTTATCGGCTATAATTTTTTTCATGCGCCCATCCTTCTTCCACCACCTGCATCCTCCGACCATCCCGGCCACGCAAGCGCGCTGGCGTTATACCCTGGGCGCAGGTGGGACAGCCGTTTTCCTGATGCTCATCCTGGGCGCGACGGGCATCCTGGAAATGTTCTATTACATTCCCAACCCGGAGGAAGCAGCGCTCTCAGTGCAGACTATCACCTATCACGTGCCCTTTG
>CAZLOC010000151.1:2376-3878 GCA_964560935.1 uncultured Anaerolineaceae bacterium
AACCTGCACTACTGGGCCGCGCAGCTTTTGTTGGCGGTCTCCGCGGTTCATCTCCTGCGCGTGATATTCACCGCTGCATATCATCACCCGCGCCGTTTCAACTACCTGCTCGGGTTGGGATTGTTCGTCCTTGCCATCCTGCTCGATTTCACCGGCTACATCCTGCGCTGGGATGAAGGCATTTGCTGGCCGCTGGTGACGGGGACCAACCTGCTCAAAACGATACCCCTGGTCGGCAACTTCCTGTATCGCATTGTTGTCGGTGGAGGCGAGGCCTGCTCCACGGCGCTGATCCGCTTTTACACCTGGCACATCTTCGGGCTGACCATCGTCGCCGTGGTGCTGGCAGTCTGGCATGCCTTCCGCGTCCGCCGCGATGGCGGCATCGCCGTCCCGCCGCCGACACTCCGCAGCGATAACACGCGTATCTCGCGCGCGGAATTAGTGCGCCGCGAAGTGTTAGCCATGTTCCTGGTTGGGATTCTTCTCATCCTGCTGGCGAGTTTCATCCCCGCGCCCATCGCGCCTGCCATGACCGGACAACCCAGCCTCACCGAGGAAGCGCGTGCGCCCTGGTTCTTCCTGTGGGTTCAACAGATGCTCAAATGGGGCGATCCGTTTATCTTCGGTGTCCTCATTCCGTTTGGTATTCTCATAATCCTCGCGCTCATCCCATATATTTTTCCCAAACCTGCTGACCATGAAATCGGGAGATGGTTCCCCAAGTCCAACCGCCTCGCGCAGATCGCTGTCAGCCTGATTGCGCTTATCGTTATCGTTCTTACACTTTTAGCGCTCATACCTGCGTAGCGCGAGATGACAAAGTGCCCCGAAGGGGTATCCCGCTCCATCGATAAACATATGAAAAAAACGCTTACGATTGCATCCGTCTTACTGTTACTCACCCTGGCTCTGGTCTGGTGGTTGGATACGCGCCAGCCCAAACCCGTGGAATTGATTCCCGCACTCACCGGCCAGCCTGAATACTGTCTTACCTGTCACGCGGACTTGCCAGAGATCAGCCCTTCGCACCCGGTTGAGACGTTTGGATGTGTATCCTGTCACGGTGGCGAACGCCTCGCCCTCGATGCGGACCTTGCTCACAGCACCATGCGCGGGGGGGCGAACCCGTCCGACCTGTCGGTTGTGGAAGCCTCCTGTGGCGGGAGCAACTGTCACTCAGGAAATGAAGCGGATGATCGTCACCACATCCAACGCGTATTGACCAGTGTCCAATCCACCTACGCGGGCGCAATTGCTAATATCCGCTACACCTTTGGCGCACAGCCTGACCTGAATGCTTATTTGGGAATCGATGTCGTGACCGATGAACAAACGAAAACCGGCATCACTTCGCTATCGAAATTCGACCTGGCCAGTGAATCCCATCCCTTCATCCAAAAATTTGGCGAAGAATGTTTGACCTGTCACCTCCACGCTGAGCCGCGTGAAGGCGAAGCCTACGCGCGGCAAACGGGTTGCACCGCGTGCCATTCCCCTGC
>CAZLOC010000151.1:3978-8867 GCA_964560935.1 uncultured Anaerolineaceae bacterium
CGCTCACCACCGCCATCCCTTACACCCAGTGCAACGCCTGCCATAACCGCGGTAACTACGATTTACGAACCATGACCTTTGTGGAGCGCAGCGACAAAGCCGTAAAACGGATCGACGATTATTACCAGCCCATCGCGCAGTTCACACAATGCGAATACACGCTCGATTGCGTAGACTGCCATACGCGCGGCGAAGTAATGGGCGATGGCGACATCCACGCCAACCAGAAGAGCATTGAGTATGTGCAGTGCAAAACCTGTCACGGCACGTTGACCGAATTACCGCTGACCAAAACCCTGACCGACCCGGATGATATTGCATTCCGGTTGGCGCTGCTCAATCCCATTGTCGATTTGCAACTCGGCGATACTATTCTTGTCACAGAGCAGGGTGAGCCGCTCTGGAACACGCGCGTGCTGCCGGATAGAACTTACGAGATGACCGGCAAGGCCACGCGGCAATATTTCACCTTCCGGCCTGTCATGGGTAGCGGCTGTACTCAAACGGGAGAAGACCAGTCTTCGCCGTATTGCCACCAATGCCATGCAATAGAAAGATAACCAAATGTCACTGCGAGGCACGCCTGCCCTGAGCTTGTCGAAGGGAAGCAGTCTCCTGTTAACGGGAAAACCTTACCAAAATATTCCTCTGTTTAAGTGGGGTTGCTTCGTCGGGAAGAGCAGCCTCCTCGCAACGACATTTCATTCTTGAAGGCAAACCAACCATGTCCGAACTCTCCCGCCGTGATTTTCTCAAACTTGCCCGCGATGGATTCCTGTGGCTGAGCGCTGTGCTTGGCCTGGGCGGCCTGTTCCGATTTCTGGACTATGACCCCAACCCTGCGCCTAAAACAGAATTCGATCTTGGCCCCGCCGCGAACTATCCGCCCGGGTCACGCACGCTTCTTTCGGACCCTCCGGCTGTGTTACTCCACAACGAGGGCGGATTCTCCGCCTTGAGCCTGGTCTGCACGCACCTGGGCTGTACAGTGGATCAAAACAAGGATGGTTTCATCTGTCCCTGTCACGGTTCACACTTCGATGCAGATGGAGATGTGACACACGGCCCGGCTGTCAATTCATTGCATTCGATGCGCGTGGAAATCACCGCAGACGAAACAATCGTGCTTCATTCGGATTGATGGCCTGGTGACAATTATCACGATCAGCCCGGCATTTTGTCCATTACTTTATCCTTAACTGATGTTACCCGCCGTCCCAAAGGTTTCGGCAGAACTCCAACCTGAAATACGGGAACCTTCGGGATGTTCGCGTAAGGTGAATGAAGTAGACACAGTGGGTCAAAAAGTAGCTACAACCAGCATAGCGGGTGAGCTATCCAACACATGTACTTGTTTTATAAGCGGCGTCAGCCCGGTGACAACGCCCCCCGTGCCCGCGTCCACAGAGGGTCATCATCTTTCGATGGTGGCTTTTTTGTCACATCCGTGTCCCCAGGGGGGATGATAAGGTCGTCAGTCGAGTTTCTCCGCGCCCACGAGGAGAAATGGAGGCACAAAAAGCTTGACACAAAACAGGTTGCGTATTATTATAAGACGAGAATAATATAAGATAAATCCTATATAGGAGATATACAATATGTCCCTTGATTATGCCATCCTCGGATTTCTCAATTACCACCCCTACACAGGTTACGACCTGAAGAAGATCTTCGACTCGTCCGTGCAGCACTTCTGGCCTGCTGATCAGAGCCAGATCTACCGCACCTTGAACCGTCTGACAGATCAAGGCTTTGCGGAAATGGAAAAGGTTCCACAGGAAGACCGCCCCGATCGCAAGGTCTATCACATTACGGAGGCCGGACGAGCTGAATTGATTCAATGGCTGTCTGGCCCGCCGCCGCTGGATGCACCGCGCAGCGCTCCGCTGATCCAGGTCTTTTTCGCTGGGCAGCTATCGGATGAGGAAGTATTAGCCAAGTTCGAAGGGTATGTTGCAATTATGCGCGCCATCCTGGCCCAATACGACCAGGTTCCTGACCATCTTGGGCCCTTCCAGGAAGAAATCCCCTCATCGCGCGAGCATTTTTTCTGGCTGCTCACCCTCGAAAACGGCATCCGCAGTATACGCGCCAACCTGGAGTGGGCCGAGAGCATCGTCGAGCGCATCAAGAAGGGCGAGGTTCCCCAAGAATAGGACAATAAAATGATCAAACAACTCCCCCTGCGTCAACGCATCCGCAAAGCCCTGGTCATCCTGGCCTTTCTGTCCTTCCCGGTGACAATGAACTTCCTCTCGCCCTATGTCATCATCGACGGGGCCATGAATGGCATCCTCAACGGCAGCCTGGTCATGTTCGGGCTGATGTTCGTCTCGTCCTTATTCCTGGGGCGCGCCTGGTGTGGCTGGGTCTGCCCTGGCGGCGGGATGCAGGAGATCGTCGAGCCGGTCAACAACCGCCCGGTCAATGGGCAAAAGATCGACTGGATCAAATGGCTGATTTGGATTCCATGGGTCGGTTTGATCGTCTGGATGGCGGTACGAGCAGGCGGTTATGCCAGCGTAAACTTCCTACATTTGACGGAGGCAGGCGTTTCGGTAGACGAACCGGTCAAGTACATCACCTATTACCTGGTCGTCTTCCTGTTCATCGGTTTGGCGGCCTTTGCCGGACGTCGAGCTGGCTGCCACGCCATCTGCTGGATGGCGCCCTTCATGATCATCGGGCGCTGGATCCGGAACCGTTTCGGTTGGGCTTCCCTGCGCCTGGTAGCGGACGCTTCCGCCTGCGCCGACTGCAAAAAATGTACGACCAATTGCCCAATGAGCCTGGACGTTAACAGTATGGTGCAGTTGGAACAGATGGAGAATTCCGAGTGCATCCTGTGCGGCACCTGCGTGGACAATTGCTCGAAAAATGCCATTCGCTACTCGTTCAGCGCTATCAAATCCATGTAATAAAGGATCCAACTATGAAAATCACAACCCTCAACGGTGCACCTGACCCATCGCCTTTCGATGGCTACCTGGCGCAACTTAAATCTTCACTGGAAACAAAAGGGCACGAAGTTACCCAACTCGACCTGCGCAATCTGCCCCTGCGTTACTGCATCGGCTGCTGGGGCTGTTGGGTCAAAACACCCGGTCAATGTATTACGCAAGACGCTTCTATCGAAATCGACAGGGCGGTGATCAACTCTGACTTCACACTGTGGGCCGCACCACTCAAGATGGGCTTTCCTACTACCCTGCTTAAGATGGCCATCGACAAGCATCTCCCGCTGATCCATCCGTACATGGAAGTTACCCACAACGAAGCGCATCATCTCAAGCGCTACAAGCATTATCCGCGCGTGGGAGTTTTGGTTGGTAAAGAAGCGGACACAGATGAGGTAGACATCCGCATCCTGACCGACATCTTGGCACGCACAGCGCTCAACTTCAAGACCAGGCTGGAGTTTCTCGAGACCACAGAACGACCAGCCGAAGAAGTTGTGCGCAGGATGCTGGAGGAAAAGAAAAGACCTCATCTGTTCCGGCAGGCACCGGGTCCGGTAAGAGGCGTGGGCATCACGCCACCCAAACACCTGACCCTGTTCAACGGTTCACCGCGCGGACGCAAGGGCAATACCCCTATCTTCCTGCGTGAAATCGCCGCCGGGTTTGGTGGTCCCAGTGAAATCCATCACCTGGTCCGTATCCGCGAGACCGAAGGGATGGTACAGGCTTTTGCGGACGCTGAATGTGTCGTCCTGGGGTTCCCGCTCTACACCGACGCCATGCCGGGTATCGTCAAGCACTTCATCGAGGCGCTTGAACCACTTGTAGGGAAAACGAATAACCCGCCCATTGGCTTTGTGGTGCAGTCCGGTTTTCCTGAAGGCTTGCACTCCCGTTATGTGGAACGATATCTTGAAAAACTGGCCGGGCGGCTTGGTTCCCCGTATCTCGGCACGCTGGTCAAAGGCAATGGCGAGGCTGTGCGCGTTATGCCCAGGAATATGACCAAAAATCTATTTGCCAATTTACAAGCAATCGGCTCCGGGCTGGCCGTCAAAGGACATTTCGATGCGGCAGTTTTGGCAAAGATTGCTCACCCGGAACGGTTCCCCATCATCCTGGGCCCGGTCTTTCAGGTGTTCCTGCGTACGCCGATTGCGCATTCCTACTTTGATAACATGCTCAAACAAAATGGCGTTTATGAGCAACGCTTTGATAAACCTTTCATAGAGCAGGTGCAAGCCTAAGAAAAGCCAGGGATTGAGCTACCCTCGGCCACGGAGAGTCGCCATCCTCGGGTGGCGACTTTTGTTTTGTCACCCGGGTGTCGATAGTCTCTCCCATCGGTGTGGTTTGTTTTTGAACCGCAAAGAGCGCGCATCGTCCCGATGTCCTTCGGGAAAGCTCGCAAAGATTATAAGGCTTTTCTTCGCGTTCTTTGCGTGCTTTGCGGTAAATTTGACACGGCAATCACTCAACCACACTGAGCGGGGAGACCATTCGGGTGTCTCCTTTGCAAGAATTCTTAACTTCTATCCACCGTTTGCATGCCATATGCCACTTGATTTTGCGCAGATTTTCTGTAAAGTAAATGTATCAACTTTGCAGAAAGGGAAGTCAATCCATGAAAACTGCTCGCTTTGAAGTCCTGAGTCAGGCTGAAGTCGAACGCATCCATGCCGCCTCGATGGAGATCCTGGCCGAGGTGGGGATCAAGGTCAATTACAAGAAAGCCCGCGATATTTTCCGGGAGGCTGGGGCTGACGTAGACGAAGAAACCCTGGCAGTCAAGTTACCGGAAAAACTCGTCCGCCGGGCAGTGGACCAGGCGCCGAAGCAGTTTTCCCTGTACGGGATCGATGCGGGCTTCCGCCTCGATATCGGACCGGATCAGGCTTCCCCGGTCTTCGCCGGGCTGGGGACGCCCAC
>CAZLOC010000152.1:0-8747 GCA_964560935.1 uncultured Anaerolineaceae bacterium
ACTGATATGTTGCCGTATCCAGCGCATTTTGGGCCGCCTGGGCTCCGGCAATGGCTGAATCCAATTGAGAGACCGCAACCGCTCGCTGCGCGGTAAGCAGGCTATCATCCAGGTGCAGAAGCGGGGCGTCCGCTTCGACGGCGTCACCTTCATCGGCCAGGACGCCGGTTACTTTCCCGGCCATTTCTGGCGAGACGCTAACGTCCACAGCTTCAATCGAACCGGACGCCTGAAGTCCGCCGTTTTTTTCATCGAAGAGGGCTTGCAATCCGTAATAGCCGCCAACCAGCAAGGCGAGTAATAAAACAACGATCACAGGGACGGGGGGACGTTTGTGTTGCATAGTGTTCTCCTTAGCCCCTCTCCCAAAGGGAGAGGGCTGGGGATGCCCCGCAAAGCGGGGTGAAGGGTTTAATCAAGTCTCTTGCGGAAGCGCAAAGCCGCTGCACCCATAATGCCCACGCCGAAAATGGCGAGAGCAATGATTTCATTTTGGATAGCCGCTGCGCCGACACCTTTGAGTAGCAGCGCGCGGATAATAACCAGGTAGTAACGCAGTGGAATGACGTACGAAATCCAGCGCAAAACGACCGGCATGGCTTCAAGCGGGAACAAGAACCCGGACAGGAAAATGGCAGGCAGCAGCGTCATCCAGGTAGTGAGCATGGCCTCCTGCTGCGTGTTGGCGATGGTCGAAGCGAACAAACCGATCCCCAGCCCCGAAAGCAGCAGCAAGCCCGAAAGCGCGATGATGAGACCCAGGTCGCCGCGTACAGGCACGCCAAACCAGATGTGCCCAATCGCCAGAACTACCAGTGTGTCGAACAGCGACAGGATGACATAAGGGATCAGCTTTCCAACGATCAGTTCCCACGAGCGGATAGGCGTGACGATAAGCTGTTCGATGGTGCCGCGTTCACGCTCACGAACGATGGTAGTGGCCGTCAAAATGGACGTGATGGCAAACAAGATCATGCCAATCACACCGGGGATCATGAAGTACGCGCTGACCAGGTCGGGGTTGTACCAGACCTGCATGCGAACTTCCAGTGGTGGGTTGAACTCCGCGCTTCGTCCCGACCGAGTGGCCTGCTCCTGCATAATTTTGGTCGCCTGGGCCTGACCAATCAAGCGCGCCGTCGAGAGCGCCGTGGTACCGACCGTGGAGTCAGAACCATCCAGCACCATGGCAACCTGGGCATCCCCTTGCAGCAAGCGCTGACTGTAATCGGGCGGGATGATGAGCGCAGCGCGCGCTTTGCCCCTTTCGATCAGGTCGCGCAGTTCAGCCTCCGAGCCAACGGCAAACGCAATACGGAAGTAATCCGCTGCGCGGAAGGCATCCAGCAGTTCGCGCGACTCCGGACTGCGACTCTGGTCCCACACAGCGAGGGGCACGTTACGCACATCGGTAGTAGCTGCGTATCCCAGCAGGAACAACTGCATGACCGGGATGAACAGGATCATCATCAACGTGCGCGGGTCGCGCCAGATTTGGATGAATTCCTTGCGGATGATGGAGAATAAGCGAGAGTTCATAAATTTCCTTTTTTTATTCACCGGAGATGAACAGGGATGAACGTTTTTCTTTTCGATAAACAAACGGCTTTCTCAGGAATATTTTGTGTTTCCGGTTCATCAAACAATAATCTTTTTTATCTGTGTTCATCTGTGGTTCTTTTTTCGTAAATACGTCGAATGTCGGGCAATTCTGTAAAATAGAAATGCACCCAAATATACAGATGATTGAAAGCAGCGGTCAATAGTGCGGCTTTCGAAAGAAAAACAAGAGCAATCGACCACAAGATCAGAAATCCAAACTTATACATGGCATTGTCGGTATATTTGAACATGCCTTGCTTGACAAACGGTTTCTCACGATAGGAACAGTCAAAGTGATCGATGCCGTAGGCGCGGTTTATTCCAAAGTATTTAGCAACAGAATACATGCTATACACAAATGGGAAAAACAATACGCCTGCCGCAACATATGCCACAACTGGATTCAGTGGCAGGGTATTGAAATTAGCAATTCCCAACAGGATGAGCGAAAGCGGTCGGCCAGCGAAAAAGATCGTGAAGCCAATTTTATAGATGGTGAACCCACTGTCGCCAAACCAACGCGTGATCAAGCCATGATGCAATTCCAAGCGCCAGAACAACCATACGAAGAATTGGTGGATAACAGGGATAGCAATCGCAATCCACAACCAGACCTGTGTGCTGATACCCCACAACTGGCCGGCCAAAACGTCACCGCGCGCCAGCAGAGCTACGCCAACTAGCAAGAGCACAAGAAAAAAGAAATGCCAACCTTGTTTTTCAAACATAGTTCACTCCTCACCAATAAGAATCCCGCGCAGGAAAATATCGACAAAAGACTCAAGTCCTTGCTCACGCATTTCAGGGGGCATAATGTCGCCGACCATCATCTCCGTAATATAGAAAGAGAAAAACATACCCATAAAAGCACGCAGGATTAACGGTGGCGGGATAGGACGCAATGCTCCAGCCGGGCTTTGAACCCGCTGGATTAACGGTAAAACTTGAGGGATTACTTCCTGAAACAATCCGCCAACATGTTTAGTATTGAATTCAACGATCTCGATGAACATCAATTTCAAGAAATCTGGCCTGCGTCCCAATTCATCGACCAGGGCCTGTGCAGCGTTGCGAATGAACTCCTCCGCCGTTTCGCCTGGAGCCGCCGAAATGACCGGCAATATTTGTTTGTATGGATGTTTATCATGAATAATGGCTTCGAAAATTTCGTCCTTGCTGCCGAAATGATTGTAAATTCCACCCAAAGCAATCCCGGCTCTTTCCGCAATCCGCCGCATGGACGTGGCCGAGTAGCCTTGCTCAAGGAATAGCTCATAAGCGGCTTCTTCAATCGCCTGTCGTGTGCGCTCGCCTTTGGATAAGGTATCTTCTGCCATCAAAACCTTTCTGGAAATGAACGAACGTTCGTTTTTTATTATAGCGAATTTTTGCTGACTGTCAAGAGGCAGCATCTCGGAGTACAATCGACTCCATGTCGCTCCCCCCTTCCAACGAACAATTCATCCGACGCAATTTACGCTACAACTTCACCGTCAACATGCTGGATGGCGGTTTTTTTGGCTTTGCGCTCGGGTTTGCATCCTTCATTACCATCATCCCGCTCTTCGTCAGCCAGATGACGGATTCGGCGGTGCTGATCGGGCTGATCCCGGCGATCCACGGCGCGGGCTGGCAATTGCCTCAATTGCTGACAGCAGACCAGGTGTCCAGGGCGAAGCGCTATAAGCCGCTCGCCCTGCTGATGACCCTCCACGAACGCCTGCCCTTCCTGGGGCTGGCAATCATCGCCTGGTTCCTACCAAAACTGGGGACTCAAACCGCCCTGATCCTGACCTTCCTGCTGCTCATCTGGCAGGGACTGGGTGGTGGCTTCACAGCTAATGCCTGGACGAATATGGTTTCCAAGATTATCCCGCCTGAGTTGCACGGTACGTTCTTCGGTGCACAGACGGCTGCCTTCACCGCGTTCGAGGCCGTAGCTGCTATCCTGGCCGGTCTGATCTTGGACCGGCTCGACGGCCCGCTGGATTTCACGTTATGCTTCCTGATTGCTGTGCTCGGTATGATCATCTCGTACATCTTCCTCTCGCTGACCCGCGAACCGGATTCGATCAAGACGGCGACTGATTTGCTGCCGGCTGATTTTTGGGAAAAATCCGGTCGCATCCTGCGCTCGAACCACAACTTCTCGATCTTTCTGGGCGTCCGCTCGCTTAGCCAGTTTGCGGTCATGGGTTTTTCCTTCTACACCATCTACGCCGTCTGGCACTTCGAGGTCAACGAGTTCATCGCGGGCGTGATGACCACGGTCTTCCTGCTCGCCAACATCCTGGCGAGTCTGCTGATGGGCCGCTGGGCAGACCGTTGGAGTCCGCGCAAGGTGATGGCTATCGGCGCACTAGGCTCGGCCCTCAGCGCCTTGCTGGCCTGGCTGGCCCCTTCCGCCGAATGGTTCTACCTGGCGCTTGTATTTGCCAGCCTGGGTGCGGTCGCCACCTGGACCATTCCTATCGCACTGACCAACCGTTTTGGGAGCGAAAACGAGCGACCTTTCTATATCGGGCTCTCTAACACCACGGCGGCCCCGGCTTCCATTCTAGCGCCCATATTTGGAGGCTGGCTGGCAGACGCGTTTGGTTTCCAGATAACTTTTATCGTCTCTGCGCTGTGCGGGTTGTTGACGGCTGCGGTGCTCTATTTTGCTTTACAGGACCCAGTTCGCACACAGACCACCATCCCGCAACCCATTATTCGAACGCCGGTCGAATAAAGAAAAATAGAGCAAAGTAATTTATAATCAACCTTAACGAGAGAAAACGGTGCATTGAGCAGGAGGCTTCCATGGATGAGCACAGCGAGCGAAGAAAAGAACCGCGCAAGAAACTGATGGCGTTTACGCCGGTTCATGACCAGGATAAAGGCACCCTCTTAGGGTACATCAGGGATTTGACTCTACAGGGCGTCCTGGTGATCGGCGAAAAGACATTGGATGTCGATACGCAGACTACCCTGGTAATGGAATTACCCGGTGGCCTGCCCGGTATCGTGGCAACTCGCATGACGATTTCCGCTCGCGTCGCACGTTGTGTGAAGGATGAAAGTCCACAAACCTACAGAATCGGTTTCGAGTTCACCGATGTCAAGCCAGAACAGACCGAGATCCTTCAAGCGCTCTTGGAAAGGTATCATTTTCGTTATTGAATTGTATGAGTGGCAAGACCCAAGGAAAAGGAATATGTAAAACACCTGGACGCAGAGAAGGTCGACGTTGTGCTGTCGGCCTTCTCGTTTATTTACGTTTTACCCATCTGCCAGGACGATCTCCCCCTGTTTGTTCGGGTTCTTGCCTACAATGCCTGTGTAAAACTCGCGGATGATCTCGAAGTCCGCTTTCAGGTCGCCGCTGGGCATGAAGTTGGGACCTACACCGATTATCTTATTGCCGTAATCAAGATAAGCCATCGCAATAGGGACTTTCGCTTTCAAGGCGATATAGTAAAAGCCCGTCTTCCAGTGAGGTGTCTTTTTGCGCGTCCCTTCGGGGGCGAGGCCAATAATCAGCTCGTCGTATTCGTCAAATTTGGCAGCAATCTGGTCTACAAGGTTGGTGCGCTCACGCCGGTTGACCGGGATCCCGCCCAGGGAACGCATCAACGGGCCCAACGGTCCGCGAAAGAGCGAGTCCTTGCCCATGAAGCGGATGGGGAGTTGCTCGGCTGCCATCAGGAGCAGCATGAGCCCAAAATCCCAATTGGAGGTATGCGGCGCGCCGATCAAGACATAATGCGAGGTGTGCGGATGAACGACATGAGTCCGCCAGCCGATGAGACGCAGGATGATATGCGACAGTCGCCGGGAAAGAGGGGTTTTTTGAATCCCGTAAGCAAGAGCCATATGGTTTCCTTTGAAGTGTGTAGTGCTTATTTTATAACACTTTCAGTTCGAATCGTTCTTCTGATAAAGGCTTGTAGGGTTTTTGACGATATACCAAAAAGCACCTTTTCCCCCTGACGCCTATCACTGGATTGTCCGACAAGTAGTGCTATACTTTAATTATCTTGTGACTATTTTCACGAATTTACATCCCCCCTCTCCTGTGGGGCGTGTGCCCGTAAGGGTAGAGGGTCGGGGTGAGGGAGATGTTATGCCTGAAGACCCTCGCATACTCGAATTGCGACAGATGCGCGCCAAAGCCCTGGCTGGCGGCGGCGAGGAACGTATCAAGAAACAAAAAGCCAAAGGGAAATTGACTGCCCGCGAACGCGTCCAGTTGCTGCTCGACACGGGCACTTTTAACGAACTGGAACCGTTTATCACCAGCCCCGATGACGAACTTGGCCTGGCCAAGGAAAAATTTCTAGGCGACGGCGTCATCACCGGTTACGGGCAGATCGATGGCCGCACCGTGTACGTCTATGCACAGGATTTCACCATCTACGGCGGTACGCTGAGCGAGATGCAGTCGCACAAGATCTGCCGCGTGATGGACCTGGCGCTGCGCAACGGCGCGCCCTGCATCGGCCTGCTCGACTCGGGCGGCGCGCGTATCCAGGAGGGAGTGCGTGCGCTGGGCGGCTACGCCGAGATCTTCCGGCGCAACGCGCAGTATTCGGGCGTCATCCCGCAAATCAGCCTCATGCTCGGACCCTGCGCGGGCGGTGCGGCTTACTCCCCCGCACTACAGGACCTGGTTATCATGGTCGAAAAACATTCCTTCATGTTCCTGACCGGGCCGGAAGTGATCAAAGCCGTGACGGGCGAAACGATCGACGCCGAATCGCTGGGCGGTTCGGATATCCACATGTCGGTCAGCGGCGTAGCGCACTTGGCAGCCAAATCCGAGCAGGAGGCGTTGGCGCTGGCGCGTAAAGCGCTCTCGTATTTGCCATCCAACAACGTCGAGAACCCAATCTACGTCCCGCCTACGGACGATCCGCTGCGCATGGACGAGGCGCTCAACCACATCGTCCCGCTCGAGCCGACCGAACCCTACAGTATGCACGAAGTCATCCGCTGTATCGTGGACAAAGACTCCTTCCTCGAAATCCAGCCGGCTTGGGCGCAAAACGCCATCGTTGGGCTGGCGCGCATCGGCGGGCACAGCGTGGGCATCGTGGCCCAGGAACCTTCCCGCATCGCGGGCGTGATCGACATCGACGCCTCCGACAAGATGACGCGTTTCGTGCGCATGTGTGACTGTTTCAATGTGCCGCTGGTCACATTCGTGGACTCGCCCGGCTTCCTGCCCGGCGTCGCCCAGGAACACGGCGGCATCATCCGGCATGGCGCGAAGCTGCTTTACGCCTATTCCGAAGCTACCGTACCAAAAGTCACGATCATCACACGCAAAGCCTACGGCGGCGCGTACGTGGTCATGTCCAGCAAGTACCTGGGCACCGATGTGACCTACGCCTGGCCCAGCGCCGAGATCGCCGTGCTGGGCGCGGAAGGCGCAGCTAACATCCTGTTCAAGAAACAGATCGAGGGCGCAGAAAATCCGGCTGTCGAGCGCAAACGTCTCGCTGATGATTATCGCGAGAAGTTCAATAATCCCTATTACGCCGCCGGCGCCGGTTACATTGACGAGATCATCGAGCCGCGTGAGTCACGGCCCAAGATCATCGCTGCGTTGAGCGCGTTACGCGACAAGTACTCGCCCGCCCCGCCGCGCAAGCATGGGAATATCCCGGTATAGACCGTAGACGATGGACTGTAGACCGTGGTCTATCGTCCACCATCCATGGTCCACTTGGAGAACAATGTCAAATTTACTCATCTTGAGCCTTACTATTACATTAATCGGCATGGGCCTGGTCTTCGGCGCTATCGTGCTGCTGTGGGGACTGATGTCCTTGATGACAAGCCTCCTCGCCGAGCGGGAGGCAGGCCCCGAGGTCCCGGATGAATCGCGCGAACAAAAAGCCCGGGCCGCGGCTGCCGCTGTCGCCATCGCGCTGGCCGAACAGGCGCAGAGTCGCATCGGTCATTTTCCCATGCCAAATACCGCCCTGGTCAGCGCCTGGCAGTTGGGCATGCGCACTCGCCAGATGTACCAAAAAGGAAGCCTGAAACAATGAAAGTCAGCGTAAAAATCGACGGTCAAACCTATGATGTGGAAATCCAGGACATCAACAAACGTCCCATCGTGGCGACGGTAGAGGGCGAGAGATTCGAAATCCAACCCGAGACGGAATTCGGCGTTTCGTCCTCCCCTGAGCCTGCTCCCGTAAAAACGAAGGAAACCAGCACCCAATCCGTTTCCGGCAAAACCATGCTCGCTCCCCTGCCCGGCACCGTGACCGAGATCTTCGTGTTGCCCGGCGCTCGGGTGGAGGCAGGACAACCCGTGTGCGTGATCGAAGCCATGAAAATGAAGAACACCATCCGCGCCGACCGCAGCGGGACGGTGTCCAGCGTATCCGTCAGCCCCGGCCAGTCGGTGAAGCACAAGCAGGTGCTGGTGGAGTTTGGTGACTAGTTTCGCCCTGAGCGGAGGGTTGAGTAGGGCTGGGCGTTCTTTCCAGGCCGTATCGAAACCCGCAGTCGAAGGGCAATGCGCTACAATGAACCCTTCGACTTTGGGCTTCGCCCTCCGCTCAGGGAGGATTGAATTATGAACCTAACCGACCTCCTCCCCGAACTGCTCAAAGGCCTGAGCAATTTCACGCCCGGAAACGCCGTGATGATCGCCATCGGCGCAGTATTGATTTACCTGGCAATTTCCAAAGAATATGAGCCCGTGCTGCTGCTGCCCATTGGTTTTGGCTGCATCCTGGCCAACATCCCGCTGGCAGGCATGACTGCCAACGAAGGCGTAACCGCGGCCTCAGGCATGATGAGCGTACTCTACAAAGCCGGGATTTCGACCGAACTCTTTCCCCTGCTGATCTTCGTCGGCGTGGGCGCAATGATCGACTTCAGCCCGCTGCTGGCCCAGCCGAAAATGGTGCTGCTGGGCGCGGCGGGACAATTCGGCATCTTCGCCACGCTCATCCTGGCCATCCTGCTGGGCTTCCCGCTCAACCAGGCCGCCTCCATCGGCGTGATCGGCGCGATCGACGGGCCGACCTCCATTTTCGTGGCATCCAAGCTGGCTCCCGAACTGCTGGCTCCCATTGCGGTGGCGGCTTACTCGTACATGAGCCTGATCCCGATCATCCAGCCGCCGCTGATGAAGCTGCTGA
>CAZLOC010000153.1:0-8733 GCA_964560935.1 uncultured Anaerolineaceae bacterium
CTTCATCGCGTATGGCAGGGATAGCTCCGGCGACGTAGGAGTAGGGCGTCAAGCCTGTTAGCCGCCCGGTGGCTGGATTATAGAGCTCCTCTGCGCCCGCAGCTTTATATCCGGCTTGCAGAGTATCCCGCGACAAGATGGCCAGGTCGCCGGCACCAGATGTGACAATTGGAGGCTTGTCGCTGACTGAGGTTTGCTCAGTCAGGTGACGCAGCATGGCCAGCCCAGCCAGGGCAGGGGCGCCGCGCGGAGTTTGCAGTCCGCCACGTCCCAGGGAGATGTGCAAGCGCGTGCCATCCTCCACAGAGATGCCGATTGCACGCTTCAAACGGGTGTAAGCCGGGATCTCGCGGAAAACCGGCGGGGCTTTTCGCCGGATGAAGGTCAGACCAAGCAAGAGGCCAGCTGCAACAAGAACCAGAACCAGTCCCGGGATACTACTCATGCAGAGGCCTCCTTACGAAGATAACTCGCGAATGCGTGCACTTCATCATCTTCTTCTAACATGCGTGCCAGGACTTCAATTTGCTCCCCACCAAGGAAAGGACCTGTAAAGTAAAGCGCCTGAGCGCTGAGCAGGGTAAAAGGTCCTCCTGCTTCGAGCAGCCAGGCGACGAAAGCATCCAGTTTCCAGTGTCGGAGACTCTCAGCCCAGGCAGGCCAAAAGGCGCGCAGCGTTTGCATGAATTGAGTATAGCATAAATTTTAAGGTTGGTTACACGCTGAGGGTTGCCCCATAAGACCTAAAAGATTACAGGAGAGTTACAGTTCGAGATTTCGGTTTCCTATTTGCGATAGCGAACCATCAAAATGCTCCCATAGTATAATCCGCATAGAAATCCTTGTGGAGGACCTATGAGCGAACAAAAGACTAGTCCTGAGCATGGTCGCAGGATCCGTGTACTGGTTGCCAAGCCCGGTTTGGATGGGCATGACCGTGGCGCCAAGGTGGTAGCACGCGCCTTGCGGGATGCCGGAATGGAGGTCATCTACACCGGCCTGCGCCAGACTCCCGAAATGATCGCTGAAGCCGCTTTACAGGAAGATGTGGATGTAGTGGGATTATCCATCCTTTCGGGTGCACACATGGCGCTTGCGCCGCGTGTGTTGGAGTTGCTCAAGGCCAATGGGCAGGAACAGGTCAAGGTTTTTATTGGCGGCATCATCCCGGACGAAGACCTGCCACGTTTGAAAGAAATGGGCGTAACTGGCGTCTACGGTCCCGGCGCTTCGACGGAGGACATCATCCGGCAAGTCAAAGCGGCAGTGACGGAATAAGATTCCTTAGATAATGACCTTAGCAGAGCAACTCCTTTCCGGCAACCGTCTGGCGCTGACCCGCCTGTTGACACAGGTGGAAAACGACACACCTGAGGGCCGCGCGGCGCTGACCGAGCTCTTCCCGCACACAGGCAAAGCGCACCTGATCGGTGTGACCGGCGCGCCCGGCACGGGCAAATCGTCACTGGTCAACCAGTTGGCGTTGCATTTCCGTAAGCAGGAAGAGAGACGCGTAGCGGTAGTGGCGGTGGATCCGTCCAGCCCCTTCACGGGCGGAGCGGTGTTGGGTGACCGCGTGCGCATGCGTGACCTGGCCGGGGATCCCGGTGTATTCATCCGCTCGATGGCTTCGCGCGGTTCGCTGGGCGGACTGGCGCGGGCCACCGCTGGTCTGGTACAGGTCTTCGATGCGGCAGGATACGACACAATTCTGATCGAAACAGTCGGCGCGGGACAGGCGGAGGTGGATATCGCCCGTCTGGCGCACACCACGCTGGTCATCGAAGCGCCGGGCCTGGGTGATGATATCCAGGCCATCAAAGCCGGGATCCTTGAAATCGCTGATATTTTGGTGGTCAACAAAGCCGACCGCCCCGGCGTGGAGAACACGCTCAAGGCGCTTAAAAACGCATTGGAACTGGCGCATCCCGTACGCCACGTTTTCCTGCACCACGGCAAGCTGGAAGTGGTCGAAGCCCCAGAGACGCCTGTTTATAACTCTTGGATTCCGCCAATCCAGAAAACTGTCGCGACCGAGGGTGCGGGCATCAAGGAGTTGGCGGATGAAATTGCCCGTCATGCGGAACACCTGCGTGAAAGCGGGGAGTGGACCGCTCGTGAGCGTAGCAGGCTGGGGTCCGAGTTGGATGCGCTCTTGCGGGAGGCGCTGGTTGCGCACTTCCGCGAGGGGGTCCCTGAGTCGCGCTACGAGGCAGTCTTGGAACAGGTCTTCCAACGCGAACTGGCGCCCTGGGAAGCGGTTAAAATGTTATTGAACGGACAGTCCAAATGAGCATCATATACGGTAGACGTGTGCGGTTACGCGGCGCAGAACGCAGTGACCTTGAGACATTCGTGGAATGGGTCAATGATCCTGAAGTGACGGCCGGGCTGACGCTGTTCCTGCCCATGTCGTCTGTGGATGAGGAAAAGTGGTTCGACAACGCCATGCAGCGACCGCAAGAAGAAAAGCCGCTGGTGATCGACAGGAAAGTTGGCGAAGATTGGCGCGTGATTGGGAACAGCGGATTCTTCGATTTTGACTGGGTGGCGCGTTCGGCAGAAGTTGGTATCATGATCGGTGACAAAACGGTCTGGAACCAGGGATACGGCACCGATGTGATGACTCTCTTACTGCGCCACGGTTTCGAGACCCTGAATTTGAATCGGATTTATTTGCGAGTCTATGCCGAAAACAAACGCGCCATTCGCACCTACGAAAAGGCCGGATTTGTGCACGAAGGGCGCATGCGCCAGGCCGTTTACAAGCATGGTTCATACAGTGATGTATTGTATATGAGTGTTCTGCGCGAAGAGTGGAACGCAAATAACAGGAGAGACGATGGTTTATCACGCGCGCCATGAAATGAAAGTGTACGGGGATGTCAAGTTGTATGCCGGTACGGGTTCTCCCGAACTGGCGCAGAAGATCTCAGATTATTTGGGCAGTCCTCTGTGTGGTCGTGACGTCATCGAGTTTCCCAACGAGAACTTGTTTATCAAATTGCACAGCAGTGTGCGTGGACAGGACGTGTACGTCATCCAGCAAACCGCTTCGAATGTACATCGCAATCTAATGGAACTGCTCATCATGATCCAGACCCTGCGACTGGACTCGGCGGCGCGTATTACGGCGGTGGTACCCTATCTGGCGTATGGCCGGTCGGACAAGAAAGACCAGCCGCGTGTACCCATTACAGCGCGCCTGGTAGCAGATATGATCGAGGTTGCAGGCGCAGACCGCTACATGACCCTTGACCCGCATGCCGGACAGCTTCAGGGATTTTTTACGATACCCGGTGACGTATTGACTGTTTCGCACATGTTGGTGGATTACATCAATAAAAATCTGCGCGCCAGTTTAAAAGACCCGGTCGTGGTAGCCGTAGATCTGGGTTTTGCCAAGAAAGGACGCAACTTTGCTGCCGACCTGGACACGCCAATTGCCTTCATCGAAAAACGCCGCGCAGCAAACATTGCAAAAGCTGAAGCATTGACTCTGATCGGAAATGTAGAAGACCGTGATGTGATCGTCGTGGATGATGAAGTGGACACGGGCGGTTCGGTCACGCAAGCCATCCATCTGGTTAAGGATATGGGCGCGCGGGATGTGTACCTGGCCTTTATCCATGGAGTGCTTTCACGCAACGCGGCACAACGTTTGAGCGTTTTGCCCATAAAACAGATAATCACCACCGACACTGTCCCCATTCCGCCGGAGAAAATGGTGTATTTGGAAGACAAGACCACTATTCTCTCGGTAGCTGAGTTGTTGGGAGAAGTCATCCGCCGTGCGCACGAGGGGCGCAGTGTGGGTGAGATGTTCAATGAATAACCGTTGTTCAAGTTCAATTCACAAATCCTTATGAAGGAGGACAAATCATGAAAGGCAACCAAAAAATCCTTGAAACCCTGAATATACTGCTGGCAGACGAACTGACTGCTATCAACCAGTACATGGTGGAATCCGAAATGTGTGCAGACTGGGGCTACCAAAAGCTGCACGAGGCACTCGAGAAGCGTGCCATTGAAGAAATGAAGCATGCTGAGAAGTTGATCGGGCGCATCCTTTTCCTGGAGGGTAAACCGATCGTCAGCAATCTGAACAAGATCAATATCGGCGCGACTGTCGATGCCCAGCATAAAAATGATCAGGCTGCCGAGGAGATGGCCATCAAAGCCTATAACGACGCCATCAAGTTGGCGGTGGAAGTGGGTGATAATGGCACGCGGGACATGCTCGAAGAGATCCTGGAAGACGAAGAGGAACACATCGATTGGATCGAGTCTCAACTTGATCAGATCGAGCAGATGGGATTGCAGGTCTATCTGGGAGAGCAATTGGAAGAATAGAAAAGGAATTCAGTAACCAGTATTCAGTATGCCAGCGTATTGGTTTCTGATCACTGGACACAGATTACCGGAATGCCTGAACTTCCCGAAGTCGAAACCATCGCGCGAAAGTTGCGACCTGAGCTGGTCGGTAAAAGCATCATCAAAGCCGACCTGCTCTGGTCTCGCACGCTGGCAACGCCGACCTCGACAAAGTTCAAAAGACAGATCGCAGGGCAGGAAATCAAAGCAGTTGGCCGTCGCGCCAAGTATGTACACATCCAATTGTCTGAATATCACCTGTTTGTCCACTTGCGGATGAGCGGGGATTTGTATATAAAAAAAGGGAAGACAGCACCGGGAAAGCATGACCGGTTGATTTTGGACCTCACCCCCAGCCCCTCTCCTTTCAGGAGAGGGGAGACAACCAGACTGGTCTTCAACGACACGCGCAAATTCGGGCGTGTATGGCTGGTGCGTGACCCGGAAGAAGTCATCGGCGGACTGGGACCGGAACCATTAAGCGACGAGTTTACAACAGCGGTGCTTTACGAGAATCTACAGTCTCGTCATCGACAGTTGAAACCGCTGCTGCTAGACCAGGCATTTTTGGCCGGGATGGGCAACATCTACACGGACGAAGCCCTGCATATGGCGCGCCTGCACCCCCTGGCGGCGTCTGATTCCGTTAATCGGGAGCAGGCCCAGGCCTTGTGGGAAGCGATCCGGGAAGTCTTGCAGGAGGGCATTCGTCGCAGCGGCGCCAGCATCGACTGGGTCTATCGCGGCGGCGAGTTCCAGAACTATTTCCGTGTATACGACCGCAAGGACCAGCCCTGCCCCGTATGCGGTACAGCAATCAAGCGGTTGGTCATCGGTCAACGTGGCACGCATGTTTGCCCGAATTGTCAGAGAATCCGGAGTTGAATATGGCTAATTGGACACTGAATCCCCTGGTTGCCATCGGAATAGCCTTAGCCGTTTTGTTTTTTGGCTATTTTTTCGGGCTGTTCGAAGGGCGCGGACAGGGCTATAAGAAACGCCAGAAGGAAGAAGCGGAAGACAAAAAATATCGACCTTCCGTGGAGCCGTTGCCGCCTGCCAGTCCTCCGGCCCCTTCCGATGAAATCCCCGTGCTGGACTTGAGTATGGCTCTCGATGGACAATTGCGCTTGAAATTGGACGGCCAGCATATAGACACCTCTACCCTGGATGCCGAACAGCGCAAACGCCTGGTCGCGATTTTGACCCAGATGCGTCCGTGGCTGGAAGCGCCAAAATCTGCGCAACATCCTGCCCAAGCCCGGCCCGCATCGTCCCCGCAGGGGGTATCATCCCCGAAGGGGGCTCCCCCTGCGAGGGCGATGTCTGCATCCACGCCGAGTCTCTCCTCCAAATCGACTCCTGCGCCATCTCCCGTATCGAAACCGGCCGCTCCTTCGCCCGCCGAGGAGGATGAGCCTGCCGCCCCGCCGGAAAGCATCGTGGCACAGATCAACTCTGTATTACAAGCACGCCTGGCTGGCACGCCGCTGGCTGATAAGGGTGTCCGTTTACAGGAATCACTCGAAGGCGGTGTGCTTGTTTGGGTAGGCATAAACAAATACGAAAGTATCGACGATGTGCCTGACGAGCAAATTAAAGCTGCCATCCGCGCGGCCATCGTCGAATGGGAAAACAAATACACACCCGGACTTTGAGATGTCAAAAGGCTCGGGGTAATTTCCGAGCCTTTTTCTTTGGGAACTTCGCGTTTCCTATGGATGATACCGCACGGACAATACCGGACAACCGATTACCTCAGCCACTTCGGCGGTCACGTTGGGGGCATACATTTGCCGCAGGCCATGCGCGCTGTATAAAGAACCCATGCATACCAGATCATAATCTCCCTCTTTGAGTTCTGCCAGGATCTCCTCGATTACATTCCCCTGGCGGAGTTTTAGGTCTGTCTTCAGATCCATTTTTTGAGCTTCGTCCAGAGCATTGCGCAAGGTGCGACCAAGCAGACTGTCTGTATCTATCAGGTGATCCCAGTTCTCGCGCACTGTGCGCGCCTCCGGGTAATCCAGGTCAATCGGCGGGACGACATGCAGCAGAGTAACCGGCGACTTGACACGCGCTACAATTTCCAATCCCAGGCTTTCGGCTGTGCTTCCATAACTCAAACCGCCCAGACATATCAACACGCGACTGGGAGGAATACAGGCCGCAGGCACGTACAGGATCGGCCCTTCAATATCCGCCATCAGTTGGTGAAACGAACGCCGCAGCAACAAACGGCGCAAGGGAGGCCGTCCAAGAGGTGTGAGCACAGTCAGGAAATCCTTCTCTTTGGCCTTTTTCGGAATGATATCTTCAGCATGTCCTTCCTGAATATCCAGATGATATTTCAGCTTTCTTTCCTGAAAGAGCGCCACTGCCCGGCTGAAAATTTCCTCCAGCGGATGTGTTTCATCGTCGATGTTCGGGCGTTGCTTTTGCTCGACAATGCCGATCAACGTCACAGGGACGCGCATCACCTCTCCCAGCCAGGCTGCGTATTCGATTCCCGACCAGGTTCTCGCATAACCGTTGGTTGCAATCAATATCTCAGAATTCATAGCTTACTCATCTCGCTGCTCAACGGAACAGAATCACACCCAGAATCCCCGCCCCGAGCAGGACGAGCGGAGATGGGAGGTTGAACCAAAACGCAATGGCGCTCAACCCGGCGATAATCAACGCGCGGGTTTGGATGGTTTTTGTGCTTTCACTGCGGAAGATTTGCCAGGCCACTACCACGATCAACATAGCGACGGCAGGCGCAAGGCCCTTGATGAAGCCCTGCATCCACGCCTCGCCCTGGACCCTTTGGATTGCTGCCGCTACCGCCAGCATGATCAACGTCGGCGGCAGGATCGAGCCAAGCAGCGCCGCAATCGTACCGGGAATCCCTCCGGCAGCAAAGCCGACGAACATGGCCAATTTCAGCGCCTCGCTGCCCGGCAGTACGTTCGAGAAGCCGACAGCCTCGATAAACTCAGACTCTGTCATCAACGGTCCAACAGCTTCTTTATAAAGTAGCCCAACCGATGCCGGGCCCGAAGTGGACAGGACGTTGATCTTGATAAACATCCAAAATAGACGTCCCCAAACAGCAAATTTGGATGGTTTCATTAGAAGATAAATATCCCTAAAATACCAGCCACCAGCAGCAGCAGCGGCGCTGGCGCATCGAAAATGAGCGCGACCAGGCTGGCCAGGCCGAGGGCGCCCATCTGCCAGTTGACTACCCCGCCGTTGCCCCCGGTGAATACCTTCCAGGCCACGAACACCATCAAGACAGCCACAGCAGGCGTCAATCCCTCCACGAAGCGGCTGACCCAGGCCTCGCGTCGCAGGCGGTGCAGGATCGATACCACGCCAAACATGAGCAGCGTCGGCGGCAAGACCGATCCCACCAGCGCTACCAGCGCCCCGGCCACGCCGCTCGCCGCATAACCTACGAACATGGCCAGTTGCAGCGCATCCGATCCCGGCAACACGGACGAGAGTCCCACCGCCTGGATGAACTGCGCTTCGGTCATGATCATACCCACCGCTTCGGAATGCAGCAAGCCCACCGAAGCTGGGCCGGAGGTGCTTAACAGATTAACCTTAATGAACAACCAGAAGAGTTGCAGGAGGGTTTCCATATCAGTTAAGTTAGATGTTCTTCACGAGGTATAGTTCCCCACGTTCGAAGCCGCGATCGAGATAATACTGCCGCGTGCCAACTGCTGAGATGACCGCCATGCGGTGGAATCCGTGCTCCTTCGCCACTTTTTCCGCTTCTTCCAGCAATTGCGTGCCCAGTCCGCTGTGCTGTGCAGCACCGTCTTTCTCTGCGCCCACCGGCAGGGACTGTCCGTACACGTGCACTTCGCGGATCAAGGCCGCACCGCCTGTGCCCATCAGGGTGCTCAGGTCTTTCAACCCGGTATCAGGTGATTCCGGCGATGGAAGCGATAAACGAATGAAGCCGGCCAGCTTGTCATCCGGCGTGTCGAAAGAGATAAAGTGCTCTTCTGCCCCCGCAGCAGAATAGACCAGATCGTGCAGTTCCACCTTTTCCGCGTTCACATGCTGTTTGCGGACTTCCCGGCAGCGCACGCACTGGCAGCTTGTCCCGCGCTGCTTCAATTCGCGGTGTACATCCTGTCGCAATGAGGTGCGACGGTTGCCCTCCACCACATTCGTGGACGGGATGTCCCGGATGACGCGGTTGACGCGGCAATAACGCGGGATGGTCGGTTTGACGTCTGCGATCAGGTCGATCAGCTCTTGCGTGGTGTACGGATGGAATTCACCGCGCTGCCAGTACTCGTACAACTCGGCATTGGCAAGTAACTGGTTGGGGTAGATCTTGATCTCGTCCGG
>CAZLOC010000154.1:0-8714 GCA_964560935.1 uncultured Anaerolineaceae bacterium
AGGTCGATCAGGCGCACAGTCGAGTTCATCGTGATCACGGTCCCGGGAATTTCCCGGGATGGCACCACGCTGGCCCGCTCCAGTTCATCCCTCAGGCGTTCCAGGTAAACGCTGCCCCGGTACTCACTGGACTGGGCATCCGCGATCAGATCTTTCAGTCGTTTCAAGTCGAGTTCGGTTATGTAGATTTGTTTTTCAGTCATTACTGTCGCTACCTTGTAGTTCTGGGAAAGAATCCTAACTCCAGCGCCAGGTCGTCCCATCTTTGCTGTCTTCAATCGTCACGCCCAGTTCCTTGAGCTTGTCACGGATCAGATCTGAAAACGCCCACAATTTTTGCGCGCGGGCTTCCCCCCGCACCTCGACCAGCAGGTCGATGAATTTGTCGGCGTCGCCGGAGCCGGTCTTTTCGGCCAGGCGCAGGCCGAGCACGCCAGTCAGTTCGCGCAGGGTCGCTTGCGCAGGGGCCAGCTGCTCGTCTGCCGCGCCCTGGTCACGGGCCGTATTAATGGCCTTGACCAGTTCATAAAGTGGAGCCAGTGCGCCAGCGGTATTGAAGTCGTCGTCCATCGTAGAGGTGAAATCCTTTTGCGCGGATTTGGCTTGATGGGCGAGTTCGGCGGCGCTGCCAGCCGGGATCCCTTTTGCGTTGGGCAGGGCAGGCCGCAGTCCCGATTTGAGGCGTTCGAGGGCCCTTTCAGCGGCGTCCTGCGCTTCTTCAGTAAAGTTCAGCGGCGCGCGGTACGATCCGGTCAACACGATCATACGCATCACATCGCCGTCACGTTTGGCCAGGAAGTCGTTGATGGAAATCAGGTTGCCGATGGACTTGGACATCTTCTCGCCGCTTAGTTGCAGCATGCCGTTGTGCATCCAGTAGCGGGCAAAGGGCTTTCCGGTGTATGACTCGGACTGGGCGATCTCGTTCTCGTGATGCGGGAAGATCAGGTCGTTGCCGCCGCCGTGGATGTCAATCTGTTCGCCGAGTTCGGCCAGGTTCATGGCCGAGCACTCGATGTGCCAGCCGGGACGACCTTTGCCCCAGGGAGACTCCCAGGCGGGCTCGCCGGGCTTGGCGGCTTTCCAGAGCGCGAAGTCCATCGGATGCTCTTTGGCCTCGCTGACCTCGATGCGCGCCCCGGCCTGCATGTCATCCAGTTTGCGGCCGGAGAGCTTGCCATAGTCATCGTCTTTGGTGACGCGGAAGTAGACATCGCCGTTCTCGGCGGCGTAGGCGTAGCCTTTGTCGATCAGGCCCTGGACCATGGCCTGTATCTCTTTCATGGTCTGCGTGGCGCGCGGATTGGAGGTGGCCGGCAGGATGTTGAGGTCGCGCAGGTTCTGGTCGTAATCTTTTATGTAGCGCTGGGCCAGTTGGAAGGGGTCTTCGCCAAGCTGGTTGGCGCGGTTGATGATCTTATCGTCCACGTCGGTGTAGTTCATGACGTGCCTGACTTTGTAACCGCGATATTCGAGGTAGCGGCGGATGATATCAAAGACCAGCGCCGACATGGCGTGCCCGACGTGGGCGTCGCTGTAGACCGTGACGCCGCAGACGTACATCTTGACCACGCCCGGTTCGAGGGTTTGGAACTCTTCTGTTTTGCGGGTGAGGGTGTTGTAAACGCGTATCATGGTAGAGTTCTTTCTACCACAAAGTCACTAAGACACGAAGGCACAAATTTTCTCTGTGTCTCTGTGTCTTTGAGTCTTAGTGGTTTTCTTTTCCCTTTTTACTTCTCACTGCGGATTATTTTTTCTTTTTATCGTTCTTTTTCTCTTCTTCTTCCACACGGGCAAAGATCATGCGCCCGGCGGCGGTTTGCAGCACTTTGGTGACGCTCACTTCTTGATATTCACCGATGTAATCGCGGCCGTTTTCGACCACGACCATGGTGCCATCGTCCATGTAGCCGACGCCCTGATCACGCTCTTTGCCTTCCTGAATCACGTTGATGCGCAGGATCTCGCCCGGCAGCACCACCGACTTGACCGCATTGGCCAGTTCGTTGATGTTCAGGATGGTCACGCCCTGCAATTCGGCCACGCGGTTCAGGTTATAGTCATTGGTCAGGATCGGACATTTCAACTGGCGCGCTAAGACAACGAGTTTATCGTCCACTTCGCGCATGCCTTCCACGTCAATGTCGCTGATGCGGGTCAGGATGTTGGGCTGCTTCTGCAGTTCGGACAGCACTTCCATACCCCGGCGTCCACGCTGGCGGCGCAAACCGTCGGGCGAATCAGCGATGTATTGCAGTTCGTTCAGCACAAAGCGCGGGATGAGCAACGTTCCCGGCAGGAAACCGGTCTTGGCGATATCCGCCACACGCCCATCGATGATCACGCTGGTATCCAGTAAGATGGTGCGGTTCAGGTTCGTCCAGGAAGATGAACCTCCACTTTCGCCGCGTCCACCCAGCGCGCTGAGCAGGCTCATGATGTCACCCTGGCGCATGACGAACAACGAGATGCCCAGGTAGCTAAAGATAATCACGCCAACAAAGGGAAGCACGCTGCCAAATGGGTCAGGCAAAAGAGAAATTGGAAACGCCAGCAGAGCCGCAATCAACAAGCCAACCACCAGGCCTGTCAATCCTGCGAAGAGTGTCTCAGCCGAAAGGCGGCCTAACGAAGCGCGAATAGCTTTTCCTGGCCGTGTGGTGAAGTAAGGCGTCAAAATCAGACCTGCTAATGCCCCAATCAGGCCAAAGATGACAACATAGAATGTAGTTTGTCCTGCTAATCGACCTGCCAACCCCCCCCAGTAGCCACCAATAAAAGCGAAGACCAACATGCCAACAATACGAAGAATGAATTCAACGCTCATAAAAAATAACTCCTTTGGTAATGAACAGAATAAAAATGATGTAGAATAATCCATCTCCATAATAGCATGCCTAAATCACATCGTCAATTGCAGGCAAGCCATTCAAATAATATTGTTATAATCTGGATTACTAACTATGGCCATAGACCGATTTGGACGAATCATTCACTATTTACGCATCAGCCTGACCGATCACTGTAATTTGCGCTGCGTCTATTGCATGCCAGAAGACCAGACCTTCAGGCCAAACGCTGATCTAATGCAGGATGACGAGATCCTGTTGCTCACCCGTTTGTTTGCCAGCCTGGGATTCGATAAAATCCGCCTGACGGGAGGCGAACCGACCGTCCGCGCGCATATCGTGGACATTGTGCGCAATATCGCTTCTACGCCGGGCATCCGCAGCGTTTCGATGACCACGAACGGCCTGCTCCTGTCACGATTGGCTGAGTCATTGGCTGAGGCCGGGCTCCAGCGCGTCAACATCTCGATCGATACCCTCAACCCCGAAAAGTTCAAACGCCTGACGCGCTGGGGCAAATTGGAGGATGTCTGGAACGGCGTTATGGCGGCTGAGAAAGCCGGGTTGACTCCCATCAAACTCAATGCTGTGGTCGTTAAAGGCTACAACGAATCAGATGTGGTTGACCTGGCGCGCCTTACATTGACACATCCCTGGCAAATCCGTTTCATCGAGATGATGCCCTTTGCCGGAGCGACAGACGTCCAGACCGGGCAGGTCATCACTGCCGCCGAGATCCAGGAGCGCATCGAGGATTCGCTGGGCGATATGGAAATTGCCAACGGCGGCAAACTGGACGGCGAAGCCCGTCTGTTCCGGTTGCCGAACGCACAGGGTGATGTGGGCTTTATCTCCTCGGTCACGCAGCCCTTCTGCGCCTCCTGTACGCGCGCCCGCCTGACCGCCGATGGCCGTCTGCGGCTGTGTCTGTTGCGCGAGAAGGAAGTAGATTTGCTTACACCACTGCGCGCAGGCGCCACGCTGGACGACCTGCGCCAGATCATTCTGGATGGCGTCTGGGAAAAACCTTGGGGTCATGGCCTGGCCGATGGGATTATTCCACTCAATCGAGTTATGAATGAAATAGGTGGTTGATGCAAGCTGCGAACGGTATCAAAGCCATTCTCTTTGACTTCGACGGTACGCTTCGACATCACCTCCCCAATGGCGGGGAGGTTTTCACAGATTACGTCATCAGCCTGGGTTTGCCGCTCACGGACGAAGATCGCCGCCGTGCAGTTCTTTGGGAGCACTATTACTTTGCCAGTTCTCCCGAAATCCAGGCAGACCAGAAAAACTTCAACGGTCAGGAGGAAGATTTCTGGTTCAATTTTACCCAACGCAGGCTGGCAGCGCTTGGTTGTCCGCCGGTCCTCATCCCGGAACTTGGCCCAAAAGTCTCCGCTTACATGAGTGAGAATTACAAGTCGGAGATTTGGATGCCGGAGGAAATACATTCTGTCATACCAAAATTGCGCGAGTCTGGATATACCCTGGGTGTGGTCTCCAATCGCGATAATCCCTTTCAAGATGAGATCGATGCGATGGGCATGGCTGGCTACTTCCACTTTTCACTGGCAGCCGGCGAAGTCCAGTCTTGGAAACCGGAACCGGGTATTTTCTACGCGGCACTGGAACGCGCGGACGCAACCGCTCCACAAACCATCTACGTCGGCGACAACTACTTTGCAGACGTGGTCGGAGCACGTCGCGCCGGACTTCAGCCTGTTCTCTACGATCCAAAGGGACTCTTCCACGAACCGGGTTGCCCGGTGATCGCTTCGTTTGATGAGTTGATTGGGGTGGTGGAATAAAGGTGTAGGGAAAAGGATTGTTCTTGAAAACAGATAGCGCGGTTGAATGGATTCTGTGCTGTCCGTGTAATCCGTGTCCGAAAGGTGTGCGATGTTAATCCAGGATTGCCGGTTTTTCCCGGTCTAACAGGTTGACCAATATCGCACTGCTGGCTTTGACCAGGTTCTCCGGCGTGATCAAAATCTCATACCCCCACACACCCGTCCCTACTCCGAGGACAGGGTCGTTCATCAGTGAGACATCCAGAAAGGTGCGGAAGCCCTCCGGCTGCCACGAAAAAGGTGGGATCGAGCCGATGACATAGCCAGTTGTTTCTTTGACGGCTTCGTAGCTGGCCATTTTGATATCCCGCGAGCCAGCTACCTTCTTGAGATTGCCCGAAACGATGTTTTGGTCGCCGCCGACCATCACGAGGATGCGCTCGCCCGTGTCCAATTCGAAGATGAGCGTCTTGATCATCTGGCGTTCGCGATATCCCAGGGCGCGCGCCACCGAGGCCGCGCCCTTTTCGATGCTGGGTGGAAAGCTGGCCTTGGCGTAGGGGATATTGAGTTGGTCTAGGTATTCGTGTGCGGGGAGGGTAATCATGCTTTCAGCATTTTCGCAATCGTCTCGCGATGTTCTGCAAAATGATCGCTGGTGTTGCCAATCACCCAATTGATGATGGGCTCTTTACGGGGGTCATCTTCGTCACGTGGTTTCATCAGATCATCGAAAGTCATTGACCCTAATCTGGCAAGAACTTTTGCATATGTACTCTTGAGTTCAGTCAGAACTTGCTCGACAGGCTGGTGACGATCACGCTTGAACATGATGTCATTCATGCCTTCCAAGTCCCATTTTTCGGTCACTTCGGGGTCGACGCCCACTACTTCGTGCGCGGGACGCTGGTCAAAGTAGTAGCCTAACAGGATATTCATCCATTCCCTCAGATGGGCCAGGTTATCTTTAGGTGACCAGCCGCCCTCATCCGGCGTGAGCATTTGCGCGGACGAAAGTTGTGCGACCACATCCATCAGCGCAGACCATTCGCGCTCGATCAGGGACATTAATTCTGCTTTGCTTTTCGGGAGCGTCTCATCAGCCATCATTCACCTCATATTGGTCATTGTACTCTTTTTCGTAGTTTTGGTATCTATCCATTGACCTCCCACCTGTATATATCCCACTTCTCTCCAAGACGCAAAGGTGCGCCTTTGTCGTCCTTTCGGACTGAGAATCTGATTATTGCAGGTTCCTTCTACCAAAATCGGATAAGATACAGCAAGTTTGGGGGGCGTTTCTGCCATTTTTCGCACCAGCTTACAAACTACTATCAAGTGCACATATGCCAATCAATCAAATCGGCCGCGTGCTATACTCAAATTATCCGTATTTACGCAGCGATACATCGGTATCTAGGTTTAATACTAATCCCAATCGCAATACTGGCGTTCCTGGGAATCCTGAAATAATTATTTTGCCCGGTTTTCAACTGGCACCAAGACAGCGCAAGATGGTATTTGCTCCAAAAAAATAACCCCGCTCAGTCGAGCGGGGTGCACATTGTCATCCCAATTCATTTTCCAACTGCTTGACAAGCCCTGCCTTTTCATCTTCTGGCAAAAAGGCCGCCTGCGCCGCCGCCAGCACGCGTCCCTTGAGGATATCCAGCGGCACCCCCAGGTCTTCGCAGACCAGCTTGAACTCATGGCTCAGGTCGATGCGCGAGACGCTGGGATCGTCGGTGTTCAAGGTGACGTCCAGGCCAGCCTGCAACATGCGTGGCAACGGGTGAACACTCAAGGCCGGCACCACACCCGACTGGTAGTTGCTGGTCACGCAGACCTCGAAGGTCGTGCCGCGTTCACGCGCCAGGGCAACTACGTTTTCATCTTCCACCACACGCACACCGTGACCGATACGTTCCGCGCCAACCTGCTCGACCGCCTCGCGCACATTGTCCGCGCCTCCCCATTCCCCGGCATGGATGGTGAGATGCAGGCCGGCTTGTTTGGCTTCATTGAAAACCCCGGCGAAGGGTTTGGCCGAAAATTCCGCTTCGTTCCCGGCCAGGTCTATACCGACGATGCCATCTTCGATGCGCGCAGCCGCCAGCCAGGCCACCTGTTCAGCCAGTTCCGGGCTTTCATGGCGATTGACCGAAGCGATCAGGCGCACTTGAATGCCAAACTCTTTCGCCGCAGCCGCAGCGCTGGTACAGACCCAGTCCATGACGTCGTGCAGGGGAAAACGTTCGGCCCGGCTCAAAGCCACTGGCGTGAAGCGCAATTCCATGTACTGGACGTTGTCCCGGGCGGCGTCTTCCACTGCCTCGCGCGTCACCCGGTGAATGACATCCGGCGATTTATAGAACAGGCGCAATGTGTCGAATTTGGCTAGAAAATTCTGGAAGGTGAGCGGGTCCTCATCCTGTACCTGCACCATGTCGCTCAGACGCAAAATGCTATCCGAGAGAGAAATGCCATGCGCTTGGGCAACATCCAGCATGGTTTGCAGGCGCAACGAACCCTCCAGGTGGCGATGCAACTCCACTTTGGGCAGAGTTTTATAAATGTTTATTGGGGTGGTGGTATCGCTCTTCAACGACTAATGCCGCTTTCGCTTCTTTTTCTTCTTACCGCTTTTTACTACCTGGCTTGCCTGTGTGGCAGGAACAGGAGCGGGACTCTCACCTGTATCGGTCAGGGTCAATTGGATGCGCCGCGGCTGGTAAGCGAACACGCGGCTGATGACCAGCGAGCGGATGTCCGCCAGCAGTCCCTGGAACATCTCAGAAGCCTGCGCTTTGTATTGTACCAGCGGGTCGCGCTGGGCATAAGCTTCCAAACCGATCGACACGCGCAGCGCTTCCACGCGGGTCAGGTACTCGACCCATTGCTCGGTAATGGCCTGTAATAACAACTGACGGTGGACCTGGTTCAGCACCTGCCGACCGACTTCGCGGGCCTTCGCTTCGTCCGCAGCCTCGGCCTGTATCATCCCCGAAGGGGGCTCGCCACGCTTCGAAAGTTCTCCCTGTCCCCAGGCCAGCACCAGCGCATCTTCAGCCTCGGTCAAATGATCCAGCACATCTTCGATGACCTCCTCTTCCGGGCGATCCTGCAAATAACCCGCCGTCAGGAAGACGTAGCTGAAACGAGTGAAGGTTTGCTTCACCTGGCGGTGCGTCTTGGCATCAAAAGCCGTCCGCAGACCATGCGAGAGCGCCATCAGCAAACGCAGCCTGGCGTCATCGTCCTCGGCCGCTTCGCGTTGCAAGGATGCATCCATATCACGCAGGATTTGCCCATTCTCGCCGACCAATCGCTCGCGCTGTTTGCGCATGATCTCTTCGCTGGCGTCCAGCACCGTGGCAGATAGTTCAGCCCAGTCCGCGGACTGAAGTTGGCTCTTGTCGATCTCCAGCGATTCATTCAGACGGTTCTCCACCGCACCGATGACACGCGTGGCATATAACGCGGTCAGTTGCGAGGCAAGCATATCCTTGAGCTCGTCTTCGATTTCTTCCGGCTCGTTGACCAGCAGGCGCATCTGGTTGTTGGATAGTTTCAGCGGTAAGCGGGCGATGCTTTGTAGTTCATCGGCCGCCTCCTGCGGATGGCGCTGCCCTTCATTGTCGCGCAGGCCTTCGAAGAAGATATCCAAAGCATCCGAGCGTTCGTCGAGTTGCTGATCGAGGTTATCAGCTGTGCGTTCGAGCAGGGACGAGATGGCGCGCAGGGTATGTGATTGCTCTGCGTCAACCGCCTGGGAAACCAGTTCCAGCACGGCGGGGCGGATATCTTCCGTCGAAGCGTTGAGCTGTTCGAGTAACAGACGCAGGCCGAAACTGGGGAAGATGCGATTCTCCCCGTAGGCGAAGGGCGGCTGGACCTGTTCGAGCCAGGCCATCAATTTCCAGGGTCCCTCCTCGTCGGCTAATCCAACCGGCACGCGCGTCTCGACCTCTGTCCCCAGCATGTCGCGGACATCCTCGCTCAGGTCTTCCTTGACGAAGATGCGGTCACGCTGGGAGTAGATGCGCGCGCGCTGGCTGTTGAGCAC
>CAZLOC010000155.1:0-8705 GCA_964560935.1 uncultured Anaerolineaceae bacterium
AGCGAACGCCCTCGCCGCGCTTTAAATCCAGAATGGCACGAATATGCAAGCAGCCGGCCGACGCGTGCGCATAGAACGCCGCGTAGGTATTATGCGCCGCAAGGATGTTTTCCACTTCGCGCACAAACTCCCCCAACCGCTCTACCGGAATGGCGCAATCTTCAATGAACGCTACCGGGCGCGCATCCGCAGGCTGCGAGTCGAAAATCCCTAGGCCTACCTTGCGGACACTCCAGACGCGCGCCTGTTCCTCCACGGATTCCGCTATCAAGGCATCGGACCTAAGTCTCTTCACCGCTTCTTTCAGAACCTCCGGCCTGTCTCCGCTAAACTCAACCACCAACAATGCAACCGGGTCGCCCCTAACCCAGCCCACCTGCGCCGTATACGCCGGGATGCCCTTCGCCAAACGGATGAGCATTTGCGGAACCAACTCCACCGCCGATGGATTGAATCCCAGCAAGCGCGGCACATCATCGCAGGCTTCCGCGTTGCTGTTGTAAGACAACACACCCAAAATCGTATGTTTTGGTTTGGGAACCAGATTCAGCGTTGCGCGGCGCATGACCGCCAGGGTCCCTTCGCTGCCTGCCAGTAAAGTAGCCAGGTTGATAATGTGGGGTTTCACAGGAGGATAGTGACCAGTTGCCAGTGACCAGTCATCCGACCATTGCGGCGGCGCAGAAGGTGACCAGGGCAGGAGGTAGTTCAACCGGTAGCCTGCTGAATTACGCCATGACTGCGGGTAATTCTTTTTGATTGCCTCACCATATTTCTCGCGAATCCTCAATGCCGCAGAAACAAACGCTGACGGCTGACTGCCTATGGCTGGCAGCTCTACAACTCCCCAAGTCGCCAAACTTCCATCCCCGAGAATCACATCCGCTAACAATAAATGATCCGCTGTCATGCCGTACAAGATAGAATGCGCGCCGGTCGCATTGTTGCCGATCACTCCCCCCAGCGTGGCGCGTTCCGCGGAAGCCGGGTCGGGGCCAAAGGTCAAACCATGTTTGGCGGCAGCAGCATTGAGCCTGGAAAGAACGAGGCCTGGCTCCACAGTTGCGGTTCGGGCTTCGGGATCGATATCCACAAGGCCATCCAGCCAACGCGAACAGTCCAGGATGAGGGCCTGCCCAATTGCCTGCCCGGCCAGCGACGAGCCCGCTCCGCGTGGCAGAATGGGCACACGATATTTAGCGGCCAACTCAACCGCGGCATGTAAGTCGTCCTGCGTTTTGGGGAATGCAACCCCCAATGGTTCGATCTGATAGATGGAAGCGTCAGTACTGTAGAGCGCGCGACTGGCGGCGTCGAGGCGGATATCGCCTATAAAATGCTTGCGAAGTTCAGCGACGAAATCGGGTGAAAGGGACATGGATTGATTTTAACGCAACGACCTGACAGGTTGCGAGGCCTGCCAGGTCGTAAGCAAATCCATTCGAATTACTTTGCCTTGCCCTGATTGGCAACAGCCGCAGCAGCTTTTGCCACAGCTTCGGGGTCGCCAAGATAATAATGTTCGATTGGCTTCAGGTCTTCATCCAGTTCGTACACCAACGGCACGCCAGTGGGGATATTCAAGCCGGGGATTTCCTCGTCTGAAATGTTGTCCAGATATTTGACCATCGCTCGCAAGCTATTGCCATGCGCTACCACCAACACGCGCTGACCTGATTTAATGGCCGGCGCCAGTGTGCTGTGCCAATAGGGCAATACACGCTCAAGCGTGAGCTTCAGCGATTCGGTGGCCGGTACCTGCTCTGTTGTCAGACCGGCATAGCGTGGATCAAATTTCGGGTGACGCTCATCCGTCGGCTCCAGTGCGGGCGGCGGTACATCATAGCTGCGACGCCAGACATGTACCTGGTCTTCACCAAACTTCAACGCCATTTCGGCTTTATTCAATCCTTGCAAGGCGCCATAGTGACGTTCGTTCAACTGCCAGGCGCGAATGACCGGGATCCACTCCAACTCCATCTCCTCCAGCACGATCCACAGCGTTTTGATAGCGCGCTTGAGCACCGAGGTATAAGCTACGTCGAACGTATAGCCTTCCTCGCGCAACAGGCGGCCTGCTTCATGCGCTTCGGCCACCCCTTGCTCGGTCAGGCCAACGTCTGTCCAACCGGTGAAACGGTTCTCCAGGTTCCAGGTACTTTGTCCATGACGGACTAAAACGAGTTTATACATAACAGGTTTCCTCTCGAAAATTTTTCTGACCTATTATACCAATCCACCACTATTCCCTTGCCCTTTTGCCTTGTTCCTCTTAGAATGGACGCATGGCAAAAGATGACGTCACACCCATTCGCCAACAATACCTCGACATCAAACGTCAGTATCCCGATGCCATTCTCTTCTTTCGCCTAGGGGATTTCTACGAAACCTTCGATGAAGACGCCGAAATCGCCGCCCGCGAACTCGATATCGTGCTGACTTCTCGCCCCATCGGCAAAGGCATTCGCGCTCCGCTGGCGGGCATCCCTTACCATGCAGTTGAAAATTACCTGGCTCGCCTGATCCAGAAGGGCTATCATGTAGCCATCTGCGAGCAGGTCGGCGAACAACCCAGCAAAGGGCTTTTTCCGCGCAAGGTGGTGCGCGTTGTCACCCCAGGCACGATCGTCGAACCCGGCTTGCTGCCCGGGGATGCCAACAATTATCTGGTTGCCATTTTCGCCGATGAAGTTCGCGCCGGGATTGCCTATGCCGACATCACCACCGGGGAATTTGCTGCCAGCGAACTCAGTCTTGAGACAATGCGCGCAGAACTGATTCGTCTACATCCGGCCGAAATCCTGCACCCGGAAAACCTCTCGCTGAACAACAATCTCCCGGGTCATTCCACGCCCTGGCCTGCCTGGCGCTTTGAACCGGGTCGCTGCGAAGAGGCGATTCTGGCCCATTTCCAGGCCGCGACTCTGGGCGGGTTCGGTTTGAAAGGCCAGAGCCTGGCTATCCGCGCTGCAGGAGCTATCCTGCAATATCTTAAGGAAACACAGTCCGATGCACTCAAGCTGCTGACAGGGCTACACTCCTACAGCCTGTCCGAGTTCATGACCCTGGATGCGGCCACCCGCCGCAACCTGGAACTTACTGAGACCCTAAGAGGAGAACGCAAAGATTCCCTGCTTGGAACCCTTGACCACACGGTCACACCCATGGGCAAACGGCTTATCCACCAATGGGTCAGCCAGCCGCTGCTTGAAGTGGAAAAGGTCAACAAACGGCTGGACGGCGTGGAATTCTTCTTTGAGCGCGGTATGGAGCGCGCTGAATTGCGATCCGCACTCAAACCAATCGCCGATATCGAACGCCTGACCAACCGCATCATCGCCGGGCATGCCCAACCACGCGACCTGGTAGCCCTGCGGGAAACACTCGAGCGCATTCCGGCTATTCACCATGTCCTTGAAACGCTTGGGCAAAGTCAGGCTTTGCCTCTCCAAGACCTGAATCCTTGCGAGCAGGAACTGTCCTTATTGCAATCCACTGTTGAAGATGAGCCACCGGCTACATTACAAAACACAGGCATTATCCGCCCTGGCTACTCGGGCGAGTTGGATGGAGTTATCGAAGCCTCCAAACATGCCCGCGACTGGATTACCAACCTGGAAGCCGCCGAACGCAAACGCACCGGCATCAAGACGCTCAAGGTTGGTTACAACAAAGTCTTTGGATATTACATCGAAATTTCACGCGGCGCAGCGGATCGGGCTCCCGATAACTACATTCGCAAGCAGACCCTGGTCAACGCCGAACGTTTCATCACCCCGGAGATGAAAGAGTACGAAACGCTGGTGTTGAACGCGGAAGAGCGCATCCGCGAGATCGAGTTGCGCCTGTTCCGGGAAATCTGTGCAACGCTGGGCAAGTCCGCGGGGGCGCTGCTGGGGACAGCACGCGCGCTGGCCGAGTTGGACGTGCTATCTGCTCTCGCCGAGGCTGCCGCTCTCGGAGGCTACAGCAGGCCCGAGGTCCGGGATGATGCGTTGCTGGACATCCGCGAAGGGCGACATCCGGTCGTGGAACAAAGCCTGCGTAGCGAACGCTATGTCCCCAATGATGTCACCTTTGAAAAAGGGGAAATTGTACGCATTATTACCGGGCCGAACATGTCAGGCAAGTCCACATACCTGCGTCAGGTAGCCTTGATCGTATTGATGGCACAGATGGGGTCGTTCGTGCCGGCGGAGAAAGCCAATATCGGGCTGGTGGACCGCATCTTCACCCGCATCGGAGCGCAGGATGAAATCCATGCCGGGCAGTCCACCTTTATGGTCGAGATGATCGAAGCGGCTAACATCCTTCACCATGCCACGAATCGCAGCCTATTGATCTTGGATGAAATCGGACGCGGCACGAGCACCTACGACGGCGTATCCATTGCCTGGGCTATGGTGGAATACGTGCACAACCACCCACAATTGCGCGCAAAAACATTGTTTGCCACCCACTATCACGAATTGACACAACTGGCAGAGCTGCTGCCCGGCGTGCGTAATTACAATGTGGCCGTAGCCGAAGCCGACAACAAAGTAGTCTTCCTACATAAAATCGTGCCCGGCGGTGCAGATCGCTCTTATGGAATCCACGTGGCGCAACTGGCCGGCCTGCCAGGGCCGGTTGTGCAGCGAGCCAATGAGATCATGGGAGAATTAGAGAAATCATCTGGGCAGGCCGTGAAAATAAACCCGAACGCCGCACAACAAGTAGCGTTATTTCCGGAGACCAATCCATTGTTGGACGAATTGAAGAAGTTGGACGTGAATGGATTATCCCCCATTGAGGCGTTGAATAAATTGTTCGAGTGGCAGAAGAAGTTTTTGAAGTAAAAGCAAACGATCGAGGTTTACCAAGAAATATTAAGGGGTAGCATCACAGGTTTCACCAATCCTATTGGACACGTCCACCGGTCGGTAGATGTATACAGTCTCCTCATAATAATAGTATGAATTTTCGAGCAGGGGCAAGTCACTTCCAAAATATTGGTTAAAAATAATACGAAATATGTTGATAGGGGTAATATCATCGGGAATTGAATCCGGGGTTGCGCCAGGCATGTAGTAGGCTGCAAAAACAGAATATCTTTCCTTTATACAGGTATTTTTGGCAGATCGAAAATCCACCAATAAGCCAGGGCCATGATCGGCTTGTAAGATGATGATAGGGGACACTACCGATTTCTCAATGAGAGTATCGATCACTTGCTCAAGTTGTCGATTGACATATTCAACCTGACCAATATATCCATTACGATATTCCTCTGGTGTACCTGGAAAATCATTGGCGTCACCAAAACCGAACGGGTACTCTGGATCAAGTGGATTTCCATCTCCATCAAATACAAATGGAGGATGTGGAGACACAATATGAGCAAAGACAAATTTTGGCCCCTGGATATCAGGTATTTTTGATAAAGTTTCAAAATTATAGGCAACCAAGCGCCTATGAGCATCCATTGATGGCATGTATGCCACATTACGCAGCACTGAACTAAGTGCTCCCAGGGGAGTTGAACCAAGTAAAAATCCTTCAAAATCGTTAAGATGGATAGGAAATGGTTTGAAATAATAATCCACCGTTGGATTATCTGTAATGCTCCAATCCGATGCAATAGCGACTGTCTTATATCCTGCTTTCTCAAGAATGGCGCGCACTTCGCTATGGTTAATCAGTGGAGACATGAGCCACCAATAGTTACTATCTTGCAAACCTGGAGTGATCGATTGAATATAGCCCATGTTTAGGGTTGACGCGACAGATAATGCTGTTTTGGGATAGTTCGAGTGACTATTTTCCGGAACAATAAAACCCCTCTCATTAAGGTATTTAATAAATTCTCGGTTTTCAAATCCATATAATTCTTGCAAAACATCTGCTCGCCCATATCCATCAAGTACAACATAGTAAACATCTGGGCGGACATCAGGAATTATGGGGTAAGCAACTAATTCACGTTTTGGGCTTAAAACAACCTTCTCGTAATAGCTCCAGGGTACAAAACTGAGAGGCCAGATAATCCGAAAGACAGCAATAATAACAACCAGCAAACTGGATATAAAAATCAACAAGAAGTTTATTTGCTCAATCTGAATCCTCCTTCTCCGCAACCAAGATACGAGCACCCAAATCAATATTCCTATAAGGGATATCAAACCAAAAGCATAGAAAATAGCCCTGGATGTAAAAAAGCCAAGGGCAAATACGGACAATAGAATCCCTGTCCACTCCCAATTATTTGTCAACCAATATGCAAGAAATGCCAAAATCAATAAACCCAACCAGAGGATAAAAAGCGGACGGACAATTTGATCGGGCGAGGCGATGATTGAGGCAAGTGAGTATTGATATAAGAGAAAGGCAAGTGTAAAAAAAAACGAATGGAATAGTGCTTTTCGCTTCACGGCATATAACTTAATAGAAAAGAGGACTCACCACTGACGTAGCGAGTCCTCGTACAAAACGAATTAATTTTTTAACTCCGGGGCCTCTGCTTTGGAGCGCATGATCGCCCAGGCCAACACACCGAGTAAAACCAGCACAACTATCCAGCCACCGAAGCCGAGATTCTTGTACGTCACAACGATCGGAGCCACGATCAATGCCACCAGGTTGACCACTTTGATCATCGGATTCAATGCCGGGCCAGCCGTATCCTTGAAGGGATCGCCAACCGTGTCACCGACCACGCTAGCTTTGTGACGCTCGGAGCCTTTGCCCATATTATTCGCTGGATCTTTGGGTTCATCTTCGATCAGCTTCTTGGCATTGTCCCAGGCGCCGCCGGAATTGTTCAGGAACACCGCCAACAATTGACCGGACAAAATGATGCCCGCCAGGAAACCGCCCAGCGCCTCCACCTGCAGCAACAAGCCGACAGCAATCGGCGTCACAATCCCAAGCAAGGCTAGGCCAACTAGTTCCTTCTGCGCCGCTGTTGTGGAAATCGAAATGGCCTTGGCGTAATCTGGTTTGATCTTCCCTTCCAGCACACCGGCTTTGAACTGGCGGCGCGCCTCTTCCACGATCAAAGCTGCTGCACGGCTGACGGCTTGAATGGCGAATGAGGAGAACAACCAGGGCAGCGCGCCACCGATCAGCATACCCACAAATACCTGCGGGACATCCACGCGGATGCCTGCAGTAAGCGCGGTTGGGTCAACACGTCGCACGTCCACCATAAATGAACCGAACAGCGAAACCGCTGCAATCACTGCCGATCCGATTGCCACACCTTTCGTAATGGCCTTGGTGGTGTTGCCTACAGCGTCCAGGTCTGCCATGATCTGCTGCGCAGCCTTGGTCTCTTTGTCTTGCAGCCCAGACCATGACATCTCACCAATACCATTCGCGTTGTCAGCAATCGGGCCAAAGGAATCCATTGCTACATTGTTGCCAGTCAAGGTCAGCATACCGATACCGGTCATGGCAACACCGTAGAGTACAAAGTTGACCTGCTGCGCTTCAGTCAAACCGGGAATAGTACCCATAATGAAAATGGAAGCAACGATGGTCAAGGCCAGAACGATCACCGACCAAACCGATGATTCAAACCCCACCGATATACCCTGCAAAATCAGGGTAGCCGGGCCGGTATCCGCTGCTTTCTTGATATCCTTGACCGGCTTGGCATGTGTCCCGGTGAAGTACTCAGTCAGGCGATCGATCAAGATGGCCAAAAGCACACCAACTGCCACTGTCATCGGGACGCGCCACCAGCCGCCCCATTGCGCCATCTCGGGGCTGCTCAGGTAAAGAAAGCCCGCGCCAAAGAAAAGCGCTGCCGAAATGGCAGCCGAGGAAAGGAAACCGCGGAAAATAGCTTTCATAGCATCGCCGCTCTTACCCGATCCACCTTTCACGGCGTACGTCCCGATGATAGATGCCAGCACGCCAATTCCGCGCACGATCAACGGGAAAATGATCCATTCCAATTGACCGGTGATGGTATAAAGCGCCAAGCCTAGAATTAAGCCAGAAACGATGGTTACCTCATAGGACTCGAAAATGTCGGCCGCCATGCCAGCGCAGTCACCGACATTGTCACCGACCAAGTCCGCGATGACAGCCGGGTTGCGCGGATCATCCTCAGGGATGCCTGCTTCCACTTTTCCGACCAGGTCCGCGCCGACATCAGCCGCTTTGGTGAAGATGCCGCCACCCACGCGCATAAACAGAGCTAGCAACGTGCCGCCAAAGCCGAAGCCCAGCAAGGCATCCGGAGCAGCGATACCTAAGACAATAAAAATTACCGTACCACCCAGCAAACCCAAGCCATCGGTCAGCATACCGGTGATCGTGCCAGCGCGGTAAGCAATACGTAACGCGTCACCAAAGGAGCGGCGTGAAGCTGAGGCCACACGCACGTTTGCCTGAACTGCCATGCGCATACCAATTTGTCCGACGGTCAACGAGAAGCCGGAACCCATCACAAAGGCAATTGCGCGGGCCAGACCGATAATGAGGCGGACCTGGGCTTCGTCCATGCCTTCGAAGCGTTCAAGGGCTTCAGGCGTTGGAGGAACGATATATACTGAAAAAAACAAAGCGACGGTCAGGATCACTATCATGGGCAGGATAGATTTCATCTGCTGCCTTAGATAAGCATCCGCACCGTCGCGAATTGCACCCCAGACCTCTTGCATCTTCGCGGTGCCTTTATCCTCGCGCATGATCTGGCTGCGCAAGAAAACGGCATA
>CAZLOC010000156.1:0-8674 GCA_964560935.1 uncultured Anaerolineaceae bacterium
TGAACGGGTGGAGTTTGTGGTGGAAGCACGGCCATAACCCGCCCCCAGGCCACCTCCCCCATTTTCCGCGAACTTCAGCGGAAAATGGGGGAGGTGGCCGCAGGCCGGAGGGGGTCACTTCTCTTCAAGCCACATATACCGCTCGATCGGCACATCAATCGGGGTAAAGACGTAGCCTCTCACATATGGCTTGACAAGCAAATACGAAAGAGAATGAGTTGTAAATAACACGGGTGCGTCATCCACAATGATTTGCTCGCCCTGCTGGTACATCTCGATGCGTTTGGTGATATCTTGTTCCACGCGTGCCCGTTCAAGTAATGCGTCCAGGTCCGGGTTGGAATAGTCGCCTGTATTTTGCGTGGACCCGCTATGGAAGAGCACGTCGGCGAAGTTCTCCGGGTCGGGATAGTCCGCGCACCAGCCGCCGCCGAAGATCTGTCCGTGCTGGCCGGCGATGATCTTCTCATAATAATAGTTGGGCTCAAGGTTTTCCACCGTGATCTCCACACCCAGCACCTGCTGCCACATTTGCGCCAGCGCCGCCACATCCCCGCCGATATACGAGCCGATGCCCGCATCCGTATAGACAATGGGGGGTAAGTCCTTCCCATATTTGGAGTCAGCCAAGAGCTGCCGGGCGCGGTCGGGATCATAGGGCAGGCCCTTCAGTCCGATATTGAAGCCGGGCAGGCCGGGTGGAAAGATGCCAATAGCGGGCAGCGCCCGTCCGCTGAGCACCACGTCCATGTATTTTTGTCTGTCGAAAGCCATCGAAAAGGCCTGCCGGACTTTGACATCATCGAAGGGCGGTTGCGTGACATCGAAAACTACGTAACCCGTACACAGATCTACGCCGGTGATGAGTTCGTTGTGTAGCGGTTCAGTCGGGTCGAGGAAACGCTCGGCAGAGTAATACGAGATACCGGTGATATCAATATCTCCTGCCTCATACAAGCGAATCCCGACGCCGCTGTACAACTCGATGATCACGTACGGGATGGACGGTTTCCCCAAATAGAAATCCAGATTGGCTTCGTAGGTGATTTGCTCGAAGCGCCGCCACTCGGTCAGCTTGTAGGGGCCGGTGCCGTTGGGCGTGCGGAACCATTCTTCGCCCGATTCCACATTGGCTTGATCGACCACGAAGGCGGTTGGATAGGTCAGCTTCAGCAGGAAATAGGGCTTGGGCGCATCGATCGTCACTTTGAGTGTGTGCGTATCGAGCGCCTCCAGGCCCGCGATGTGATTGGCCTGCCCCGCAGCCATCTCGCGCACGCCGACGATGTCACCCAGATAGGTCAGCACGGTGTCAGAATGCAATGCCGGGCTGGCGGCGCGTTCCCAGGAATAGACCACATCTTGCGCAGTGACCGGACGCCCATCGTGGAACCTGGCGTTTTGTCGCAGAGTGAACATGTAGACGGTTCCGTCCTGGCTCACGCCCCAGGATTCTGCCAGATCAGGTGTCAGGTTCAGATACGGATCGAAGGAAACCAGCCCACTATGGACGAGCTTGTCGCCTGAGCCGTGTGTGGTGGCCGGATCATACTCCCGCGGATTGGTGCTCTCGCCTCCTGACAGGACCAGGGCCTGCCCCAGCGATCCTTGGAGCGGTTTGCTGGCTGACGCGTTTCCCGCGATGCCTGCAACAACAGTAACCAGTAAAACAAGTATGACAAAAGTGAAAACCTTATGCGCGAGGTTCATTCTCCCCTCCTTTGCGTTTCTGAGTGGAGAGATAGATTCCCAGCCCGAGAACAGCGAAGAGCAGGAATAGGAGACAGCAAACAGCGGCGAGCATGAGCGTCAATGCGATGGGTGGGCCGCCAGGTTCTTCTGGTGGTCCTTCGCTGGATGAAGTGGGAATGACATAAGGGGTTGGGGTGAGGACCACTGGCGCTCCCGCGAAGGGTACATAGGTGGGGACAAAGGTTGGGGTGGGTTGGGCGGTCGGTTGCACGGAAGCAGACCGGGGCGCGGCACCGATCGAGATCCGCCAGGCGTCTTCAAGCCCTTCGATATCAAAACCGTACACTTTGATTAAGGCATCATTGATGGTCGTTCCGTCTCGCAAAGCAACAAGCAGGGAATTCATCTTATCCTGCCCGTAGGTTTCGATCAGGAATTTAACGATGCTGTAGGATTGGCTGTAGGAGAGGTAGGCCTTACTAGGCACTTCCGAGAAGCCTCCGCTAAGTGAACGGACGGTCAGTAACTGGTCAGCCCGGATGGCCTCGTTGAGTTGAGATTCAGAGGCTGAGTCCAGCCCGCCTTCACTGTACACGGCCAGACCCTCGTTGAGCCAGGTGGGCACATCGCCCAGGCATGAGAAGGTGAGGTGGCCGACCAGCACGTGGGTCAGTTCATGGGCGATGGTGCTGCGCCCCCAGGCCAGGTCGCGCTGAGAGATGCCGATGATGACAACATCATGCTCGGGAAAGGCCATACCACCTGTCCAAGATGGTTCGTACAGGATGGCATCCTTCATATCATCAGTGTTGGCATAGATGTAGAGGTGGATGGGCTTATCGGATTGCAAGCCGGCGTCGTTTTGCAGGCGGGCAAGGCCAGTGACGGCGGCGTTCAGCAGGTCTTGTGCGAAGGCCTGATCCCCGGAATACCAGTGCAGATTGATCGGGCCGGACGTGATGGTTTGCCAGTTATATTTGGCATCAAGCCAGGTGATGGTCTTTTTTTCAGTGACGTTTTCCAATCCGCTTTCATCAGTGTAGCGCCAGCGCCACCAGATGGATGCGCCGGGGGGCAGTGAGCCGGATTGTTTCATTTCCCAGGTCCATTCGGCGTTGACGGTTGTAGCAGGTGTGAATTGGGGGAATGCTTTGGCGACCACTGTGCCACAGGTCAACTCACTTGTGCCATACTCGAGTATCACAGACCTGATGGATGTATTGCTTTCAAAGGTCGCGCGAAAGTTGATACTGTCTGGAAAGTTGAGCGTAGGTTGGTCTGTTGTTATCTCGGCTTCAAGGGCAGCGGATACCGGTTGGGGGTTGGTAAATGTCAGTGTAACGAGCAGCAGGCTCAACGTCAAGATAAGATGCGAGGGTTTCATTTGCAAAAGTCCTCCTTCGATGTGGCAACGGGGTGAGTCTATCATAGCTGGGCAAGCCCTTTCAATATTGTCGACCTTCCAAGTTTGACGCATTAATACCTTGCATGTATAATCTTTTAGACCCCCATATGGGGGACTTATTTGAGGCGCGCTATGGCGTTACGTGGAAATTTACGCGATTTTACGATCACTCAACTCCTTAATCTGATCAATTTGGCAGGAAAGACCGGCACTCTCGTTGTGGACGGGCCTACTGACCAGGCTCATGTTGCTTTCCTTAATGGGAAGCTGGCTTTTGCGCGTGTCGGGAACGAAGATAATCGTTTAGCAACATTATTGCATCGCGCCAATAAGCTGACAGCCAATCAATACCGTGCGCTTGTAGAACGTGCAGGCGCGATGACCGATAAGGAATTGGGCTTGTTGCTCATTAATGCCGGGTACGTATCGCAGGAAGACATTCTGATCAATTTGCAAGAACACTGTTCAGAGACCGTCCGACGGCTCTATACCTGGGTGGAAGGTTCCTTCCGATTCGAAGCTGACTTGCTTCCGCCGGAAGATCGCATCAATGTTCGCCTGGATCTGGAGAATTTGATCATCGAAGGTTCTCGACATTTGCGCGAATGGGAGCAACTGCAGGATGAAATTCCCAGCCTGGATATGGCGCTTAAGTTTACCGACCGGCCACTACAAAATGTCAACTTGAACGTGGAGGAGTGGCGGGTCGTTTCATATATTAATCCGAAGAATACAATGAAGCAAATTGCCGGCGCCAATAAGATGAATGATCTGGAAATTCGTCGTATCGTGTACGGTTTATTACAGGCTGGCCTGGTTGATATTGTCCGCCCGGAGGGTGTAACGGTCACGCCGAGCCCGAAAATGTTCCCGACCCGAGATAAAGAAGAACAGAAGTCCCTGGTCAATAAACTTATTGGACGCATTCGCTCTCTGTAACATCACGCTTTGGAAGGATTTGGAATTATGCAAACAGTCAAAATGGTTGTGACAGGACCTTTCAGCGCTGGCAAGACGCAGTTTATTCAGTCGGTCAGTGAGATTGATGTTGTTGCCACTGAGCGCAAGATTTCATCCAATGAGGAACGTTCCGTAAAGGATGCTACAACCGTAGCGATGGACTTCGGTCGCATCACGGTGGATGAGGACCTGGTTCTATATCTATTTGGAACACCTGGCCAAAAGCGTTTTGACTTCATGTGGGAGATCCTCTCTGAGGGCATGTTGGGTTTTATTGTGATGGTCGATAGCACCCGGCCAGAGACTTTCCGCGAGGCGCGCTCCATTTTGGAAACTTTCCGTGCCTATGCGCCAACCCCGTATGTGGTGGTGGCCAATAAGCAAGATATGAAAGATGCCTGGGAATTGGAAGATATGCGTCATGCCTTGCGGCTGGATCCGAAAGTGAAGTTCTTGTCTTGTGTTTCGACAAAGCGTGATTCGGTAAAAACCATATTATTGGAATTGCTCTACAGTATCCTTGAGGAAATGGAGACCGGGGGATAGGGGGGCCGGTTTGTAATTTTCAGTGTCTTCGATCACCACGGACCAGGGTATTGTTCATTACGAAGTCTATGGACGTGGACGCCCAGTCATCTTGTTACATGGATGGCTGGGTTCTTGGGGTTTGTGGCAGGAAACAATGTCCTACCTGGGTCGACATTACCGCACCTATGCGCTGGACTTCTGGGGGTTTGGTGAATCAGGGAAGAAACGAGAAACCTACGCAGTTCAGGATTTTGTTAGCTTAGTAGATCAATTTATGGATCAGTTGGGCATTGTAAGAGCTCCGCTGGTAGGTCATAGTATGGGAGGAACAGTCAGTTTATCGGTTGCAATCCAGTATCCTGAGCGTGTATCTAAAGTGGTAGTTGTCGGTTCGCCGATTGCCGGGTCTTCGTTGGCTTTACCACTGAAATGGGCTGGGTATCGTCCCATCGCGTTTCTGCTCTTCAACATGATGGGATTGTTCCGCTTGAGCATGCGAATAGCTTCCCCATTTATTTGTCGCGACCCTCGCTTTCCGGGTATGATGGACCGCGATCTTTCGCGCACAACGGTTGAATCCTTCCTGCGCAGTATTGCTTCTTTGCGCCGCACTGACTTGCGCCCCATGCTTGATAGCATCAAGGTCCCAGTGATGGGCATGTATGGGGATAAGGATAATATCGTCCATCCAATGCAGTGGAAACCACTTACAGCTGGAGTGGAGAAAAGTTGCACTGAGCGTTTTCCAAATGCCGGGCATTTTATCATGCTCGATGAGCCGCAGCCTTTTATTAATAAGCTCAAATCATTTTTAGACGAAGAATTACCAGCTAAATGATTGAAACAGTATCTACCTATTACTTCCCGAACAGGCTGGGGCGCATGATGTTGTTGGCATTTGAGGAAGTTATAGGTAAGAGTGGCATCAACGCCCTGCTGAATCTGTCCTCGCTTCCCCATCTTATCGACAATTATCCGCCTGCTGATGACCACAAGGCTATTCCATTTGAGACAATTGGCCAGTTGCAATATGTGTTGGAGCGGGCATACGGTCCACATGGTGGACGAGGGCTTGCTCTGCGTACCGGACGAGTTTTCTTCTCCAGTTGTATGCGAACATATGGCGCTGATTTAGGCTTTTCTGATCCAACTTTCCGATTGCAACCTCCTGACTTGAAGATAGTAGCCGCGTTAAAATCTTTGATGGATTTTTTTAATCGATATACAAACCAACAAATATCCTTGGAAGAAACTGAACATAATTTTCTGTGGCGCATTGAATGCTGTCCATGGTGTTGGGGGCGTCATGAAAGTGAACCGACCTGTCATTTTGCAGTAGGAATATTGCAGGAAGCATTGTATTGGGTTAGCGGGGGAAAGTTTTATAATGTAACGGAAGAAACTTGTGTTTCTCAAGGCGATAAAATCTGCCTTGTTGCCATTGACCGCACCCCATCGGCATGAATCTTGCAAATTTGTTAGGCTTGTCCTTTTCGAGATCGGGTAAGTTGTGAGAAAATATTATAAATGTTGAAAATTATTCTAAACGCCCCTCATTTTATTCCCCCGTTCAACGAGCGCGCGCGCGATTTGCGTATTCAAAACCAGCCACTCTGGCTTCACCAGCGCAATGTACTTGCTCCATACGTAACCAGCGAACGTGAGTTGAAACCGGGAGAACATTTACCGCTTGTTCGAGAGCCAACCCTGGTTTACCGAGATAATCTCTATTTTGATGAATACTATCTCGCTGAATTTATCACACAAGCTAGAAAACGAAAACGGGCAGTACGGGCGGCCTTTTCAATCGATGATCCGGCATTTCACGAGCACGCTTTACCTCTCTCTACATCTTATACCCCTGCCGGCGATTTGTTTTTAGCTGATCTGTGGTATTACCCCAATGGCCCTGTGGCAGATGTGGAATCGCTTGTGATTGATCTAGAAGCGCGTGAGATGGGATACTACCATGTCCCTACCTATATGGCTGATCACACTGGCGATCTGGTGTTCAATGTACCGTTGCGGGCTTTTATGGCGATTGATTCCTGGGTACACGTTCATCTTGCGGATGTGGTATTTGGTTTGTTCGCACGTGGGGCGCGGTTTGAAAAACGGATTGGCGAAGACACCTTCTATAAGATCAAGGTAATAAGCAAAGCGCTTTACGAAGGACGACAATTGCTTGAATGTTCAGAAATGGTCAAGGTTGGCAAGAATTGTGTGATCGATCCGCGTGCAGTTATCCATGGACCTACCACAATAGGAGATAATGTCACTATCAATGCTGGTGCCGTAATAGAAAACTGTATTATTGGTAATAACGTCAATATCTCACAGGATGTGCAATTGATGCTCTCAGTAGTAGGGGATGGGACGTTTTTGCCATTTCGTGCGGCCTTGTTCATGACCACCGTCATGGACAATAGCATGATCGCGCAAAATACCTGTTTGCAGATGAGTGTGATAGGCCGTAACACCTTCATTGGCGCTGGCTCTACTTTCACTGATTTCAATCTGGTTCCGGCTCCCATCCGTTCGCGGGATGGAAAAGATCGATTGAGCATTTCTAATCGACCTGTAATCGGTAGTTGTGTAGGACATAATTGTCGTATTGGTTCTGGCATGATTGTTTACCCGGCGCGCACGATAGAATCCGATGTGGTGTTGATTGCTTCCAAAGGTAGACAAGTAATAGACCGCGATGTGCACTTTGAAGACAGTGACCATCATCGCTTGAAAAATAGTTCCCTGCACCTGGCGCGTTACCGACCGGAAGAAGAGCAACCGGAGGTGGAATCCTGGTAGGCCGATGGATACGTTTGCCTTTATCATTCACCCGATTGACCCCAAACGAGATGTCAGCCGGAAATTTCCGTTTCTGGGACGCGTTCTAAGCGAACGCCAGATCGATTTTTTTTCGACTTTCTTCCCCCCCGTTTACATTTCAGAGATAGAAGGCATCACTTCTGCTTCTACCGGGAAGCAGGTGCTGGGTTGGTTTATTGCCGCGCCTTATACCCCGCGACGAATGTTGGAGTTGCCAGAGCGAGTGGTTTATCGTAAGATTATACAGACTGGCCGGTTGGCCGAACGTCTCGGTGCCCGGATATTAGGCCTGGGTGCCTTTACCTCGGTCATTGGTGATGCTGGTGTCACTATCGCGCGTTCTTTGAAGATACCTGTTACAACGGGCGACTCCTACACCATATCCATTGCGGTTCAGGCCATCCGCGAGGCAGCGCACCTTATGGATATTCCCCTGCGTAATGCAACGGCAGCGGTGGTTGGCGCAACAGGCGCGATTGGCCGGGTTTGTACCGAGTTATTGGCTGAAGATGTGGGACGGTTGTATTTGATCGGTCGCAGGGAAGAAGCGCTGCTTGAATTGCGGGAGCAGTTATCGGGTTCGGGAAGAGGCGAGCTGGTTGTCAGCACGAAGATGGATGTTTTGGCCAAAGCGCAGTTGATCCTGACGGTGACGAGCGCTATCCACGATGTGATTGTGCCGGAGCATTTACTTTCCGGCTGCGTGATTTGTGACGTTGCGAGGCCTCGCGATGTTTCTGCAATGATAGCAGCCGCAAGAGATGATATATTAGTGATTGACGGTGGAATGGTCGATGTACCAGGCCCCGTAGATTTCAACTTTAACTTTGGTTTTCCGCCGGGGAAGTCCTACGCCTGTATGGCAGAGACGATAGCCCTGGCTTTGGAAGGCCGCTTTGAAGATTACACGCTTGGCAAGCATATTACCCGCGAGCGTGTAGATGAAATTACAGCCATTGCTGAAAAGCATGGTTTTCGCTTGAGCGGGTTCCGCTCGTTCGAGCGAGAAGTGTCACCACAGCAAATCGAAGCCGTGCGCCAGAATGCCCGAAAAAGGGCATGGCGCGTATAAGGAGGCTCTATGGGAAAGCCCCGCCTTTTGGTTGTTGAAGACGACATTGATATCGGGAACATGCTGAAAATCTATTTCAGCGGCCTGGAGTTTGACGTGGACGTAGCCGTTCGCGGCTCTGATGCGTTGGATAAGACCAAGCAGGTGTTACCGCACTTGATTGTGCTGGATATCATGTTGCCGGATAT
>CAZLOC010000157.1:0-6742 GCA_964560935.1 uncultured Anaerolineaceae bacterium
TTAGCCGGCTCCGACAGGGCCTACGCTGCCGCCTTCGAAAAGGCCGGTATCTTCCGCGCCGAAAGCGCCGAGCAAATGTTCGACTGGGCCCAGGCGCTGGCGGCCTGTCCACTACCCGGCGGACGGAATGTGGCCGTCCTGACCAACGCAGGCGGACCGGGCGTCATCGCCGCCGACGCGCTGGAGGTCAACGGTCTGCATATGGCGGAATTGTCCGCCGCGACCGAAAAATCCCTGGCAGAGATGCTGCCCGCCGCTGCCAGCGTGCACAATCCTGTAGACATGTTGGCCTCTGCATCGCCACATCAATACGCGGACTGCCTGTCCGCGTTGCTGGCCGATCCCGGCGTGGACGCGGTCCTGGTCATCTTGCCGCCGCCGCCCATGTATCACACCGAGGAAGTAGCGGACGTGCTCATCCCGATCATCCATACGTCCGAAAAGCCGATTTTGATCGCCTTGCTCGGCTCGGAATTGACCAAGGAAGCTGCCAAACATTTCCAGCGGGCGGATATTCCGACGTATACCTTCCCGGAGAAAGCGGCTTCGGCGCTGGGGATTCTGGCTCGCAGAGCGGAATATCTAATCCACGAAGAACACCCCGGCCCGACCGGCAACGCCGGGGCGGGCGAAGGAACACGAAGAAAAGATTTAAAACCTTCGCGCTCTTTGCGTCTTCGCGGTTCAAATCTTTCCCCTGAGAACATCGTCGCCGCTTACGGCATCTCGACTGCACCCATGAAACTCGCTACTAGCGCAGACGAGGCAGTCAAAATCGCGCGCGAATTGGGTTTCCCGCTGGTGATGAAAGTTGCTTCGCCGGATATTTTGCATAAGTCCGATATCGGCGGCGTTTTGTTGGATATTTCAAGCGAACAGGAAGTATATAATGGTTACGCGCAACTTGTAGAAAAAGTGCGTGCCGTGAGGCCGGATGCGAAGATCGCAGGCGTACATTTACAGCGACAGGTCCCGCCGGGGCAGGAAGTCATCCTGGGCGCGGTGCAGGACGCGCAGTTCGGGCCGCTGATCATGTTCGGGTCCGGGGGCGTCGAAGTGGAAGGGCTCAAGGACGTGGCCTTTGCCCTGGGACCGTTGACGCAGGCCGAGGCGGAGTCCCTGGTGCGCAAAACCTGGGCAGGCCGCAAACTGGACGGGTATCGCAACATCCCCCCTGCTGACAAATCCGCTGTGGTCGAGGCGCTCGTCCGCTTGTCGTATCTAGCTGTCGAACATCCCGAATTTGCAGAGATAGAAATCAACCCATTGCGAGTACTGAAGGTGGGAAGTGTGGCAATCGACATCCGGGTAAAATTGTCCGAATGATTACGGTTGCCTCTCTTATTTATTATCCTATCAAGGCCTGTCGCGGTTTCGAAGTGGACGAAACGAACGTTGAGCGCATGGGCTTAGAATATGACCGCCGCATGATGGTGGTCAGGCCTGAGGGAGGCTTCCTCACGCAGCGGGAACACCCCAGGCTTGCCCTCGTTACCCCGACCCTTTCCGGCGAAAGTCTGACTCTCTCCGCCCCCGGCATGGACGCATTTACCATTCCCGTCCGGAAATCCGGCCCTACCCACCCCGTGGACATCTGGCGCAGCAAGGGAGTGCAGGCCGTCGACCAGGGCGAGGCCGCCGCCGAATGGTTTTCGAACTGGCTGAGAACGTCCGTGCGGCTGGTGCACCTCGCAGAAGGCTATATCCGCAGGATCAACGAGAAGTACGCCGTCAACGCGGACGACCATACGGCCTTCGCGGATGGCTACCCGATTCTGCTGGCGTCGGAAGAATCGCTGGCGGATTTGAACGCCCACCTGGAAACGCCCATCCCGATGAACCGCTTCCGCCCGAATCTGGTGATCAGGGGCTGCGAGCCGTTTGCCGAAGATACCTGGGCGCGTATCCGCATTGGGAATGTAGAAATGGCAGTTGTCAAGCCATGCGCGCGCTGCGTGGTCACGACTATCGACAAGGAAACGCTCGAGCGAAGCAAGGAACCGCTCAAGACGCTGGCATCTTACCGGAAGCAGGGGAGCGGGGTCATGTTCGGGCAAAATGTAATCCCGTTAAGCGAGGGCAGGATCGGGCGGGAGATGAGCGTGGAAATTCTGGCATAAAGGAAACCAAATGACAATTCTGGTTGATGTTCTTGGCTGGACCGGCACGCTGTTGTATTTGATCGCTTATGCGCTCGTTTCGGTCAAAAAGGTGGAGGGGGATTCGCTGTTTTATCAGGGCCTCAATATCGCGGCAGGCATCCTGCTGGTCATCAATACGTTCTACTGGCGCGCTTACCCGTCGTTGGGACTGAACGTAGCCTGGATTGGTATTGCGCTATTTACGCTGGGGCGCAAATATTCAGCACAAAGGTAATCCTTTTCATCTGTGTTCATCTGTGGTTAAATCCTGACAATGACTTCCATCACCCGCCGGGATTTCTTGAAGTTGAGCGGCTTGTCGGTTTTGAGTGCGGCGTTCTTCCGATTCGAGCCGGCTGCAACGGCGTACCAGGAGCAAGCCATCCTTTACCAGGGCAGCGCGCATTACAACCGTGTGGCGCTGACTTATGACGATTGCTACCTGGTGACAATGCTACACAAGCTCGAAGGGATTCTAGACCAACACCCGGACGTGCGTATCACGCTTTTCCCGGTAGGCGAGGCGTTGCTCAACAACCAGGCTAAGGATCCGGGGGTGTGGAAGCGCTTTTACAAAAAGGGGCACGAGATTGGTTATCATTCGTTTGACCACACCAACCCGCAGGTGGTATCACCGGAAAATGTAGTGGCAGATTTTGATCGCTGGCTGGATGCGCTGCGAGAAGTGTTGGAAGAAGAGCCGGTGGTGCGCTTTGCACGTCCACCATTTGGGAATACCAGCCCATCCTTCCTGCACATGTGCGCCGCACGTGGTGTGGTTCCTACCATGTGGTCCACCGGTTGGGGCGGACCGACCGAGAGTGTGGTCAATTACACCGTACCGAAAATTAAACGCGGCGACATCGTGTTGCTACATACCCGCCCGGAAGACATGGAAACCACAACGGACGCATTGCCAAAGTTGGCCGAACACGGCATCCAGCCTGTGACCCTGTCACATCTGTATCTGGATTGGCTCAAAGAGCGAAATGAATCTCAGGGCTGTTACGCGGACCCCACATCCCTTACGCGCACTTGCATCGAATAGAATCGGTTTGTGCTTGCAAAAAAATCAATTGTATGTAAAAATAGAAGCGCCTCGTTTAGGGTGCCCCCCTCACCCTGAGCGGGGCGCTTTTTTATTCCCGCAACTTCCTACAAGCCAGAAGAATACTTATCAGCAAACAGAGCCGTCTGTCCGCCCGTGTGCCAGAACAGGACGGTTTCACTTTTCTTGAAGAATCCCTTGCGAATCAAGTCGATCAGGCCTGCCGCAGCGCGCCCCGTGTAAACCGGATCGAGCAGCAAACCTTCGTATTTGGCAAACAACCTCACGGCTTCACGTTCGGTATCGGTCAGCACACCATAACCGGCCTGGCAATACGCGTCGGTTGCCATGACATCATCGGTGGTAAATTCGATACGTTCTCCAAGCAGTTCAGATGCATCGGAAGCCAACGTGGAGACATGTTCTTTTAGCCACAATTCTGACTCGTCAATGCTGATGCCGAGAATCTCCCCTTTGTAACCAAAAACCCGCTTTCCGAGCGTCAACCCGGCATGTGTGCCGCCAGAGGATGTGCCGAAGATGACCCAGTCAGCTTGGACACCCTGCTTGACCAACTCTTCCACAGCAAACGTATAGCCCATCGCACCCACAGGACTGGAACCACCGTACGGGACCAAGTAAGGATTTTTCCCGGTCTGCATCGCTTGATCGAAGGTCTCATGCAAAACCCTGTCTCGGTCGGCGCGGTCGGCTACATTGACGATTTCAACGCCGAACAATTTGTCCAACAACAGGTTAGCGGATGGCTGTGCGGGCATGTCACCGGTCAACACGAGGGTGCATTCAAACCCGAATCGAGCAGCCGCGGCAGCCGTCTGCCGGCAGTGATTGGACTGGATCGCGCCCGCCGAGATCAACATCTTCGCGCCCTGCGCCTGCGCTTCTGCGACAAGGAACTCCAACTTGCGAGTCTTGTTGCCACCAAAGGCCAGGCCAGTCTGGTCATCGCGCTTGACGAGCAGGCGTGGGCCACCTAGGGATTCTGACAGGCGAGGTAATTCTTCTACCGGTGTCGGCAAATGAGCAAAATGCAGACGTTGAACCATGTTATCTGGTAATCCTTTCATCCACGAAGGACACGAAGACCACTAACTTTTTAAGATCAATAGATGAAGCGCTTCCATTCCAACTTTGGATGACTTCCAAAGTTGATGAGAACGCCTACTTTATAGCCGGTAGCTTTCAAATAGTTTAATATTTGAGCTTCCTCTTTGCCGCTCAACTTGTCCAAGGCTTTAATTTCGACAATGATCTTTTCATAGAAAATGAAGTCAGGCACATATTCTTTTTTCAACGTATGTTCGTATCTTCTCAAAAAGAAGGGGGGATGTGGGGTGTTGGGGGATGGCTACGCCATCCCCCAACACCCCACGCCCCGATTTATTGAGAAGATACGTATGTTCCTTATAACGGATTTGCAGAACAGGTTGAGCCACAAATGGTAACTGTCTCTCTACCGACTCGATTTCCATCGCTTCCTGATAAACAGGTTCCAAAAAACCAGGACATAAAACACGATGCACCTCAATCGCTGCGCCTACGATAGCATAAACTTCATCCTTGAAAATCAGTTCCATCCTCAAGACTCCAAATTTCGTGTCCTTCGTGCACTTAGTGGATAAATTCGCGCCTTTCGTATTCTTCGTGGATCCTATTCTAAAGCCTGTCGCGTCCGCAACTTGCCGCGCGAGCGCATCACGTCCAACACACGTGGGATAACTTCCGAATACATCTTGTACCAGAGCGGCTTAGGCGTGAAATCCCAGGCGCCGAGCGTGCGCACCACCTGCCCGCCCAGGCCCTCCTTGAAACGGAACACATTCCACATCGCGTCGCTCTCGTTGAACTCGTCCGGCGCGCCCCACAGGTCATAAACGCTGCATCCTGCTGCCTTCGCCCGCCGCATAGCTTCCCATTGCAAGAAATAGTTTGGCATCTTCTCACGGTGAGCCTCGCGCGACATCCCGTAAATGTAATAAGCGCGGCCAGCAAAATAAAAGATGAAAATCGCGGCCACCGGCCCCCCATCCACTTCGGCGATTAGCGGCTCCGCCTGAGGGATTGGCGATTGACGATTGATGATTGACGATTGCATGAAGGTCTGCCAGACAGTTTTGTAATAGCCTTCATCACGGATGACGAAGCCATCGCGCAGCGAGGTCTCAGCGTACATCTTGTATAGCATGGGCAGATCGTTCATGGTTCCAACACGCACTGTGACACCCTTCTTGCCAGCCAAGCGGACGTTATAGCGCGTCTTTTGCTTCATGCGCGCCAGCATCTCATCTTCGGATGGGGACAGGTTGATCATGACAGTGTTACGGAATTGGATCTGATCCGATGAGAACATCCAGCCCCTGCGCTTCAAATCCGACATCACGGCCTGCCCACTGTTATTCTCAACTGCGTCCTCGGCCCCAGGGATTCCCGTCCCCAGCACCACATCAGGGTCCATCTTTAGGAAAATCGCACCCTGGCGTTTCGCAACAGACTGCAAATCATCCAACACCCGCTTCCGCAATGGCTCATCCGACCAATCCATGAGCGGGCCTTTGGGGATGTACAAAATATTCAGGCGCGCCCCCATCCCGCGGATAGGAATATGGCGTTTGAGTACCATTGCGGCGGCAACAACGTCGGACAAGTCTGACATGTCTACTTTGTCCAACTGGTCAGGCGAGTAAGACTTGTAAGACGTGTTCGACCAAGCGACATAGGTCGGCTCCCAGCCATATTTTGCCTTGACCTGCGACCACTCCCAGGTTTGGAGCAGGTGCGGGTTTGATAATCCAGAGATTATAGTATTCCACTTAGAAGCAGTTCCCTTAAATGACTGCATCATCCAGCCTCCTGACCGGCCATCCGCCAGAGATACAGTTTATAAAGCAAGGGGTTGTAAACACGATCCATCGCCTGTACAGCTCGCTTCAACTCGCCGCCAAAGCCGCGCTTGAAACGGTATACGCCCCACAGACCATCGCTGCGTTCGGTGAAGTGCGCTTCGAGTGTCTCTTCATCTTCATCAGGGACGCCCCACAGATCGTACTCTTCTGCACCTTGGGAGCGCGCCCAGCGCATGGCTTCCCATTGCAACAGGTAGGTCGGCATGCGGTTGCGTTCTTCGTCGGTGGATGCGCCGTACATATACCAGGCGCGCCGTCCGTGGGCAAAGACCATCAAGGCGGCCAGTGGCTTGCCTTCGTATTCGGCAACCAGAAGGTCGGCCATACCCATCGGGTGGAACAACTCATAGGCGCGCTGGTAATATTCCAGGCTGTGGACGCCGAACCCGTCCCGCCCGCCAGTGACCAGCATCATTTGGTGGAACGCGGGCAAGTCGTCCCAGGGGCGAACCGTGATATCTTTTTTTTCGGCCAACCGGATGTTATAACGCGTTTTCTGCTTCATACAGGCAAGGATGTCGTCCTCGGTCCCACGCAAGTCGACAACGATCGTGCGAGGTGGTTGGATGTTATGAGTAGATGTGCGAAGTCTGAAGTGCGATGTGCCAATTGAAGCGGTTTCATCATTC
>CAZLOC010000157.1:6752-8659 GCA_964560935.1 uncultured Anaerolineaceae bacterium
CGTCTTCGTTTCCACTTAAATCAACGATGATGGTACGAGGCGGTTGGATGTTGTGCGGGCTTACTCTCACCCCTGGCCCCTTATCATCCCCGAAGGGGGCTCCCTTAGGGAGAGGGGCATCTTTCCATGTATCAAGTTCTATTTTGAGAAACACCGCCCGATGCTTTTTGCAAACCGTATCCACTTCCGCCCAAAACTGTTCGCTGAAAGCTGATTGCTGATCGCTAAAGGCTGGCTTCGGCAGGTAACCGAGGGTCAACCCGAGGGGCAGGCGGCGGAACAGGATTTGCGCACCAGGTCCATCGTCAAGAATGAGGCGGACCGGTTCCCAGCCAAAGGCGGATTTCAACTCGCCCCACTCTCCAGTTTGGAGGATATGCGCGTCGGGATAATTTTTTAGAAAAGAATTCCAGGCAGTGAGGGAAATTTGGGGCATATCTTGTAATGGGGTCCGGGTTTCGATACGCCCCTCTAAGAGCATTCGGGGCTACTCAACCCTCGCCATTAGACAATGGATGTTATATCAGGCGGTGGCGTCGAGCGGACAGCGGCACTGGGGATGACTTCATCCAACAAACGGATAATGGTATCGACTTCGCCCTGACGGGCAAGGTGTTCCAGTTGCTCGATAGCTTTCGATAAACGCTGGCTGTCCACTTCTTCGTCTTCCTTTGAGCGGAAAATTTCGGAGTGCGCCGTCGGCTGGAAATGCGTTCCTTGCTCCCACAGGTCTTCGCTCAACTTCTCGCCGGGACGGATGCCGGTGAAGGCGATCTCGATATCGCGGCCCGGTTCCAGCCCTGACAGGCGGATCAAATCTTCCGCCAGTTCGAGGATGGGTATTTGATCACCCATATTCAGGATAAAGGCTTCCCCGCCCTGCCCCATGGCAGCCGCTTGCAAAACCAGGTGCACGGCTTCCGGGATTGTCATGAAATAGCGCTCCATGTCCGGGTGCGTGATTAACACCGGTCCCCCGCGCGCAATCTGGGACTTGAAAAGCGGCACCACCGAGCCGCGGCTGCCCAGCACATTCCCAAAACGGACCACCGTAAAAGCGCGTCCGTTGCGCTGGGCTGCATCGATGACGATCATCTCAGCCAAACGCTTGGTGGCTCCGTAGACGTTTATCGGTTTGACAGCCTTATCGGTAGAGATAAAGACAAAACGCTCAACGTCAAAATTGATTGCAACCTGGACAACGTTACGCGTTCCGACTACATTGTTGGTAATGGCTTCTTCCACGTTATATTCCATCAACGGGACGTGTTTATGCGCCGCGGTATGGAATACTACTTCCGGACGAAGAGCCTGGAAAACAGTCTGCAAACGCGATAAGTCGCGCACATCCGCAATAATGGGATGGATCGATAGCGTCCCATAATCTTCCTGTAACTCAAGCAAAGCTTCAAAGATGCTATTCTCACCATGTCCCAGCAAGACCAGCTCGGAAGGTCCCCAGCGCGCCACCTGACGGGAAATTTCACGGCCAATCGAGCCGCCCGCACCAGTGACCAGCACGCGTTTGCCGCTCAGGCTCGAACCTACCAGCCGGTCGTCTATTTTTGCGGGTTCGCGGCGCAGCAAGTCAGTAATGTCTACCTCTCGCAAGCGGCTGACGCTGACCTTGCCGCCGATCAACTCATAGATACCCGGCATGGTCCGTGAGGGGATGCCCTTCGAGCGGCAAACATCCGTGACAAAGCGCAGTACATTACCCGCTGCTGACGGAATGGCGATGATGACTTCTTCCACAGGATGGTTGTCAAGCACATCCGATAGGTCGGCAATCATTCCGATCACCGGAACGCCATTGATCTCATGCTTCTGCTTGGCGGGATCATCATCCAGAAACCCGATGGGCAAAAGATTAAGTTGTGAAGATTTTTGAAGCTCGCGCACAACCA
>CAZLOC010000158.1:0-8639 GCA_964560935.1 uncultured Anaerolineaceae bacterium
CCGAGGTGAACAGTCCGCTGGTGCTGGGCGCGTGGAGCGAAGCGCGCTGCGGGATCCTGGACCCGGCCAAACAGGTGCGCGAGTTGAAGCGCATCGCGCAGGAAGCCGGGGCGGTCGTCTACGAGGGGTCGCCCGTGACCGAGATCCGCCGCGGGGCGAAGTTCACCTTGCAGACGCCGCAGGGGACGGTCACTGCCGATAAGATCGTCTTCGCCACCAACGCCTATTCACATCTCATCCCCGAAATCTGGAATAAGCAGGTGCCCGCCTTCACGCACATGGTCATCACCGAGCCATTGACAGAAGAACGAATGGGCTCCATCGGTTGGAAGAACCGCCAGGGGCTGGAAGACGCCCGCAACCTCGTCCACTACCTGCGCCTGACAGTGGATAACCGTCTGGCCATCGGCGGCAGTGACGTGACGCTTGCTTACGGTCGTGACATGGAGCGTGACCTGAACGAGAAAACTTTCCAGCAATTGGAGAAAGATACAGTGGAACTTTTCCCCGGCTTGAAGGATGTCAAGTTCACCTTCCGCTGGGGCGGCCCGGTCAGCGTGACGCTGCAAATGGCGCCCGCCATCGGCATGGTCGGGGATGCGCGCGCCTGGTACAGCCTGGGCTGCGTGGGACACGGCGTCGCGCCGACCCACCTCAACGGGCAGACGCTGGCCGACCTGCTGCTCGAACGCCAGACCGACCTGACTTCAATTTGGTTTGTAGACCGAAAGCCGGTCGCCTGGCCGCCGGAGCCGCTGCGTTGGGTGGCTTCGCAGGCCTTGCTCGGCTACCTGCATGCCGAAGACTGGTGGTACGAGCGGGACAAGAAAGTTATTGTCTAGAATGACACAGGACGGCGAAACGGCCGCCCTGTTTATTTACTGCAGCTGAGAATGGAAGCTGGCTACCCGGTGATCTATTTTAGTGAATCTATTTCCGCTGGTCAGATTTGCCAAAATTTAGAATGCGTCTATAATTCAACCAGACTGAAAACTGTTCACTGATAACTGGTCACTGAAATGTCCACCATTGACGAAGTCAAATCCCGTATCGATATTGTCGACCTGGTCTCTGAGGCCGGGGTGAAACTGCGCAAGGCCGGTCGCAACTACACCGGATTTTGCCCGTTCCACAGCAACACCAAAACCCCGGCCTTTGTCGTCTGGCCGGAGACCGGGACGTGGCGCTGCTTCGGTCAATGCAACGAGGGCGGCGACATCTTCAAATTCGTCATGAAGAAGGAAGGCTGGGATTTCAAGGAAGCGCTGCAACGCCTGGCGCAACGCGCCGGGGTGGAACTCCAGGAATACACGCCGCAGCAGGAGGCCCAGAAGGAACAGTACGACTCCCTGCGCGCCCTGCTGGAAGAGGCCCTGCTTTACTACCGCAATCATCTGCTAAATACCCCCGACGTGTTGGCTTACCTGCACGAAAAACGTGGACTGACCGACGCCGCCATCGAGACCTTTGGCCTGGGTTACGCGCCCCAGGGCTGGGATAACGCCCTCGTACATTTCACCGAACGCGGCTACTCGGAGCAGGACCTGTTCGATGCGGGCCTGCTTTCCGAGCGCGATTCGGGCGGCTACTACGACCGCTTCCGCCACCGTATCATGATCCCCATCCGTGACGAACGCGGACGCATGGCCGGCTTCGGCGCGCGTATCGTCGATCCCGACGACATCCCCAAATTCCTGAACTCGCCCGAGACGCCGATCTTCTCCAAGGGACGTCTGCTCTACGGACTCGACCGGGCCCGCAAGGCCATCCGCGCTGCCGACCAGGTGGTGATCGTGGAAGGCTACCTGGATGTGATTGCGCCGCACCAGGCCGGATTCGAGAATGTGGTCTCGCCGATGGGCACCGCATTAACCGAAGACCAGTTACGCCTGCTCAAGCGCTTCACGCGCAAGATCGTGCTGGCGCTGGACCCGGACGCCGCCGGTCAAAAAGCCATCCTGCGCGGGTTGGATGCCGCCCGTCAGGCCATGGACCGCGAAGGTGAGTTGCGTTTCGATGCGCGTGGTCTGCTGCGAAATGAAGCCCGTTTGCAGGCCGACCTGCGTGTAGTCTCCCTGCCCGATGAGCTCGACCCGGACGAAATCGTGGCGCGCGACCCCGAAGAATGGGCGCGCCTGATCGAAAATGCCAAGCCTGTTGTCACACATGTCATGGAGACGCTGGCCGAAGGGCAGGATTTAAAGGACCCGAAAGTCAAGTCGGGCATTGCGGCGCAGGTGGTGCCGTTGATCGAGGACTTGCCCAACCCCGTCGAACGCGATACTTATCGCCAGCAGTTGGCGCGCTTCCTGAAGGTGGATGAACGATCCTTTATCGGCCAGCAGGCCCAGGGCGGCGTACTGAGCGGGTCGAAGTATCCGCGGGTGAGGCGACCGAGGCGCCGCCCGGATGAGGAGGCGCAGCAGGTTGATGTCCGGGTTATCAAGACGGTCAGTCCATCCTATAAAACGGAATTCTATTGTATCGGTTTGCTGTTCCACAAGCCGGAATTGCTGCATCGCCTCGACCGTCAATTGCAGGAGGCCGGATTACAGCGACTCATAAACGAAGATTTCGGGTATACTGACCATCAGATGCTGTTGGACCTTATCCGCCAATCGCTGGAGCAGGATAAGACGGACCATTATCAATATGTGATGGATCATCTACCTGAAGCGCTCCGGGAGTTGGCCGAAGAATTGCTGAAGCAAACAGAGAAGCTCGACCCCGTTGAAGAACGTCTACTGGAGGAATTACAGCGCAGCATCATCAAGCTCCGCCGATTGGGGTTGAATGAAAGTCTGAATCAACTGCGTTTCATGCAGGAGGAGGCTCAACAGCAGGGTGATTTGAGAGCAACCTCTTACCAGGAACAGGTGTTGCAACATACGCGCCTGTTGCGTGATCTGGATTATGCCGGGAGAAAACTGTCTCTACGTCGAATTGAATAAGCTATGACCAGCAAAGCCAAATCAAAATCCAAACCCACCAAGCGCCCTCCGCGCACCCCCCAGCCCACAGATGAGCTTTTGGATGTTGCGCAGAGTGATTTGCCCATTATTGATGAAGAACTCGCTGCCGAAGACGTGGATGTGAGCGATGAAGATGTGGATGAAATTGGTGAGCCGGATGACGAAATCCTGGCGCAACAGGAAGAAGAACTCGAGGAAGACGAGGATGTTCTCGATTTAAAAAAGACTCCCGAACTGGCCGCCGAACTCTCCGAAGACCCGGTGCGCCTGTATCTGCGTGAGATTGGTCAGGTCAAACTGCTGGATTCCGATAGCGAGTTCCGCCTGGCAACCTTGATCGAGGCAGACCGTTTGGTCGCAGCTTTTTTGCGCCGCCCGCAGCGCCGTGGAGTTCCTGTTTCGAACGGCGTTTACCGCACGGTTGTCAGTGAGTTGGTCGCCTCCTGGGAACGGCTGGAGGAGGATGCCAAGCGCCTTGAGTGTGAATTACCCGATCTTTCGCTGGTGCTGACCGAAGCGCAAGCTCTGCAGTTGGGTTGGAGTATCGAGGCCCCCTCCTATCTGCGCGCTTATCTCGATAATGGCCTGTGGGGACAGGATCCCACCTGGGACAGCATGGTGCGCAAAGCGTTCAGTGTGTTTATGTGCCTGTATTTGCTACCCTCAGAGTTTGCGAATTGGCTACTTAATCATCTACAGCAGCATCATAACCTCCCTGCGGGACGCACCTTCCAGCGCAATATCCCGGACGATTCAATCCTTGACGAAGAACTTGCCGTCGTTACCCTGAGAGCCGAAGCCGCCAACCATGCCTTGATCCGCGCCAACTTGCGACTGGTCGTCAGCGTGGCCAAGCGTTATCTCGGGCGCGGCATCTCCTTCCTGGACTTGATCCAGGAAGGAAACCTGGGCCTTTTGCGCGCGGTGGGTAAGTTCGACCCGCGCCGGGGATTTAAATTCAGCACCTACGCCACCTGGTGGATCAGGCAATCCATCAACCGCTCGATTGCCGAGCAGGCGCGCACCATTCGCATCCCGGTGCATTTGTTCGAGTCCATCACGCGTATTCTGCGCGCTCAGCGCCAGTTGACCCAGGAACTGGGGCGTGACCCCACCAATGAGGAACTGGCGCTGGAAGTAGGCTATCTGCCTGCCACGGATGTGCAGGCCATTTTGATGGCACAGGCGGATGAGAAAGCGCTCGATCCGGCCTTGCAACGTCGCTGGGAATATGCCACCCAGAAAGTGGATCGCGTCCTGCGCTCCGCCGAGGAACCGGTCTCGTTGGAGGGCCCGGTGGGTGATGAGGATTCCAGCCAGCTAGGCGATTTCATCGAAGATGAAGATGCCCTGGAGCCGTTGGATGCGGCTTCCCGCGAGATGTTGCGCGAGCAGGTACAGAGTGCACTCACGGCGCTCTCAGAGCGCGAACGCCAGGTGTTGGAATTGCGTTTTGGTCTGCTGGACGGCAAGGATCATACACTGGAGGAAGTAAGTCGCTACTTTAATGTAACCCGCGAGCGCATCCGCCAGATTGAAGCCAAGGCGCTGCGCAAGTTGCGTCACCCAACTCGCAGCAGGCATTTGCGGGATTATTTGGGATAGGCTCAGTGGAGGCGAAGCATTGCTTCGCCTCTTTTTTATGTCATTTTTCCAACGTGACTCCTGCCTGTTATTTTTGTGAAAAGCGACACATTGTCTGGTTCGCAAAAATCTCTTATGATATACTTTGCCGAGCATGGCAGTTTACTGCTCTATGCCTGTATTGGTAACCCTTTTTTGTAGTTTAATAGTATCTTTTCTGCAGAAAAATCCATTCGCCAATACGCAGTACGAGTAAACGCATCATCGAAGAGGTGTCTATGTTGCTTGAATATCTCGCCATTGCTGTTTTAATTGCATTGGCAACCCTGGTTGCATTGATTGCGATTGGCTTGGGGGAGCTATTTGGGCCAAAGAAAAAGACAGAACAAAAATCCATGCCCTACGAATCAGGTATGCAGCCCTACGGCCCGGGTACGCGCCGTATGCCGGTGCGCTTTTACCTGATCGCTGTGCTGTTCATTCTGTTCGACATTGAAGTCGTTTTCTTCCTCCCCTGGGCGATTGTCTTCAGGCAGCTCGGATTGTTCGGGTTGATTGAGATGATCGTCTTTATTGTTATCTTACTGGTAGGCTACGTGTATGCGTGGAAGAAAGGAGCCCTGGAATGGGAGTAGAACAAAAACTCGGTAACATGGGCGTAGTGACCACGACGCTCGAACAGGTGGTCAACTGGTCACGCACGCGCGCCATGTGGCCGATGCTGTTTGGTTTGGCCTGCTGCGCCATCGAAATGATGTCGGCCCAGGCCGCGGATTACGACATGAGCCGCTTCGGCATGGAACTGATGCGCGCCAGCCCTCGTCAATCGGACCTGATGATTGTGGCTGGCCGCGTTTCGCGTAAAATGGGTCCCGTGCTGCGCCGCCTGTACGACCAGATGCCCGAACCCAAATGGGTGCTGGCCATGGGCGACTGCGCTTCCTGCGGCGGTGTCTTCAACAATTACGCCATCCATCAAGGGGTGGATGAAGTAGTGCCGGTAGATGTTTACGTGGCTGGCTGCCCCCCGCGCCCCGAGGCCTTGATCCATGGCGTGGTGACGCTGTATGAGAAGGTCTACGGCGAAAAATTCAAAGATTACGCGGATAAGGCATAAACCACAAAGGCACCCCGGCCCGACCGGCAGTGCCGGGGCGGGCGAAGACACGAAGCAATTAAAACCTTGTGTCTTAGAGACTTTGTGCCTTCGTGGTCATTGGCGGTGAGATTTTATGGACAACAAACTTGAAAAAATCGTCCAGGCTTTGCAAAAAGACTTTGAGGTAACATTCGAAGAGTTCCGAGGTGAAGCGCATGTCTTTGTCCAACCGGAACAAATCGTAGAGGTGATCACATCTTTGCGCGATGTACATGAATTCGAATTGCTCTCTGCGTTGACAGCCGTGGACTATTGGCCGCAACAGGAACCGCGCTTCCATGTCATTTATCAGTTGACGTCGCTGGCAAAGAACCTGTCGATCCAGGTGCGCGTCCCGGTAGCGGCGACCAGGCCGGTCGTCCCGACAGTGACCGGCGTGTTCGCATCCGCAAACTGGCGCGAGCGCGAGGCCTGGGACATGTTCGGCATCCACTTCGATGGCCATCCCGACCCCCGTCGCATTTTGATGCCCGCGGATTGGGAGGGCCATCCGCTGCGCAAAGATTACCCGTTGGGCTACGAAGAGCCGCAGTTTACTTTCAACTTCGATGAAATCGACCTGCGCAAGCCTTACGCCAAGGAATAGTTATGGTTCAGCTACAAGAAGTCACAGTTGATGATTTGAAACATCTGGTCTCTGGCCGCGCCATCGAAGGCGAGACCATGTTGCTCAACATGGGTCCGCAGCATCCGGCAACGCATGGCGTGCTGCGTCTGTTGCTGGAACTCGACGGCGAGATCGTGGTGAATTGCATCCCCGATATCGGCTTCCTGCATACCGGCATTGAAAAGAACATGGAAGCCAAAACCTACCAGAAAGCTGAAGTAATGACCGACCGCCTGGATTATCTGAATACGGTCGGCAACAACCTGGCTTACTGCATGGCGGTCGAGAAACTGGTGGACCTGGATGTGCCACCGCGCGCCCAGGCCATTCGCGTTATCCTGACCGAACTGCAACGCCTTGCTTCACATCTGGTCTGGATTGGCACGCACGCGCTCGACCTGGCAGCCATGTCCATGTTTATGTATGCCTTCCGAGAGCGCGAGATCATCCTGGACATCCTTGAACTGGTCTCGGGTCAGCGCATGATGACCACCTATATTCGCCCTGGCGGCGTATGGCGCGATGTGCCCGTGGAATTTGAAGCAGCGGTACGGGATTTCATCAAGATCTTCCCAAAACGCATCGACGAATACGAAGCGTTGCTGACCAAAAACCCGCTCTTGCTGGACCGTCTGCTCGGTATCGGCGTGCTGACGAAGGAAAAGGCCCTCAGCTATGGTGTGACCGGCCCGATCCTGCGCGCCACTGGCGTGGACTGGGACTTGCGTAAGAAGCGACCGTATATGGGTTACGAGCAGTATGATTTCATCGTCCCGACTCGCACCGAAGGCGACAACTATGCTCGCTATCTGGTCCGCGTGCAGGAGATGCGCGAATCGCTCAAGATCGTAGAGCAGGCATTGAATAAGCTGCCAATGGGCCCGGTGCGCAGCGACAACCGCAAGTTCGTCCCGCCGCCGCGTTCCGAGATCGGCACCAGCATGGAAGCGCTCATTCATCACTTCAAATTGTGGACTGAGGGTTTTGAAGCACCAAAGGCCTCCGTTTATTCTGCAGTCGAATCGCCGCGCGGCGAACTGGGCGTGTTCCTGGAAGGCGATGGTGGTCCTAAACCTTACCGTATCCATATGCGAACGCCCTCGTTTGAGAATGTGGGTGCTATACCCGAAATGGCGAAGGGACATCTGGTCGCTGATCTGATTGCCATTATCGGTTCGATCGACTTTGTCCTGGGAGATATTGACAGATGAGTTTGGCAGAAAAGTATCCCAAGGAAGTGAAAAAAATCCTGGCAAAGTACCCGCCGGAGCACAAGCGTTCGGCGGTCATGCCGTTGCTGTACCTGGCGCAACGCGAAGAAGGCTATGTAGACCGCCACGCTATCCGTGATATTGCCAAGATGTTGGATATAACCGATACAGAAGTTTCTTCCATCATTGGCTTTTACACCTTATATCACGACAAACCGGAAGGCAAGTTGCGCATCCAGGTCTGTACGGACCTGCCCTGCGCCCTGCGCGGTGCGGACCAGTTCCTGTCCGATTTGTGCGCAAAGCTGGGGATCGAACCCGGCGGCACAACCCCGGATGGCCTGGTGACAGTGGAGCCGGTTATGTGCCTGGCTGCCTGCGATAAAGCGCCTATGTTCCAGACCCAGGGTCCGGATGGCATCAAGTATCACGAGAACATGACCGTGGAAAAAACCATGGAATTAGTCGATGAGTTGAAGAAGAGTACTGCGTAGTACGAAACCATTTAGGCAAAGTATGAATGGCGAACCAGAGTTTGATGTCGAGCAGGAAACAGCCTATTGGCGTAATCTTGCACTCAAGGATTTGCAATTTGCAAGCCGTTTGATCGCACGAGAAGAGGAAGAAATGCTTTATTGTCTTTTCTTCCTTCATCTGGCACTTGAGAAGGTTTTCAAGGCGCACATTGTTAAGCAAACAAAACAACTACCACCGAAGACGCATAACCTTCTGGTGCTGGCTGAAATCGGTAAAGTAAATTTATCCGAAGAACAAACCGATTTTTGCGGGCGAATTAATTTGTACAATATCTAGGCCCGTTACCCAAATCTGTTCATTCCCTCGCCGACATTACAAAAGGCGAAGGAATATTTTGAACAGACAAAGGAGATACTGGAATGGCTAGTCGAACAATTGTGAAATCTGTTCAAAAATACTTGAAGTATGTCAACCAACAGGGTATCCCGGTGAGTTATGGTGTACTTTTTGGTTCACATGCGAAAAATAAAGCGCATAAGTGGAGCGATATTGACGTCCTAATAGTATCGCCGCATTTTGATGAAAACAAGACGGCGGAAGATTATGAAAGGTTGTGGATGTTTGCTGCG
>CAZLOC010000159.1:0-8630 GCA_964560935.1 uncultured Anaerolineaceae bacterium
CAACCAGACCGGCGGCGTACCACAGCAGCCCCCACGCGATCATGGATGTTAACTCGGTATTGGACGAACCGCGCTGGAAGAGCATCGTCACGATGGGGCCACGCAACAGGATCAAGCCGAGAGTGGCGGGCAGGGCAAAGAACAGGACGCCGCGCAGACTGGAAGCCAGCGAGGCGCGCATCTCGTCCAGCTTGCCGAGCGCGAACTGGGCGGAGAAGGTCGGCATGGCGGCGATGGCTACCGATTGCGCAATGACCGCCTGCGCCATCAACATCAGCGAAAACCCATATTGCAGGCCGGCCACGCTGCCAGCTGTCATCTGGGAGGCCAGCCAGGTGTTGACCCAGAAGTTGAGTTGTACGACGGCTGCCCCCAGCACGCGCGGTCCCATCAGGCGAAAGACCTCGCGTACGGATGGATTTTCCAGCCCGAGAGTGGGAGTATATGCGCCTTTTTGCTTTAGCAGGGTTGGGATTTGAATCAACAGGTACAACCCCGCGCCAATGACCACGCCCCAGGCCAGGCCATAGATCCCGAACCAGCGCGCCAGCACCAGCACACCGAAAATCTCTCCCAGCCGGAACAGGCCGATGGTCAACTGCGGGATGAAGAAGATCTGGTGCGCGTTGAGGATGCCGACCACCAATCCACCCAGGCCGAATAGTACGGAGGCGATCAACTGGATGCGCAGCAGGGCAACGGTCATGCTGAATACGTCCAGGTCCGCGGCCAGGCCGGGGGCCAGCGCGTAGCGGACGATCTGCGGTGCAAGGATAGCGGCGAAAATCCCCAACACGCTCAAGGTCAGCGTGATCAGGTTGGCGATGGAGGAAGCCAACCGCCAGGCGGAGGCCTTTTCGTTTTTTGCCAGGAAACCCGTAAAAGTGGGGATGAAAGCGGAACCGAGCGCGCCAGCCGCCAGCAGGGTGAAGAGCGTTTCAGAGACGCGGTTGGCCGCGAAGAAGGCGTCCTGCTCGATGGCCGGGAAGCTCCGCGCGATCAACATGCTGCGCGCCAGCCCGGCCAGTTGACCGAAGATGATGGCGAACATCACCGTCCCGGCGGCGCGGGCGATCTGGCGATTGGCGGAAGGAGGTGCCTCAGTCATGGAAGGAAAGGGACGCAAAAAACGCTGATCGTTGCTGATTTTTTCAGCGTTCATCTGCGTCAATCAACGTCCTAAAAAAGATTATAGCCTTTCACCCCGACAATATCTGTGTACTTGCGTCCTGGCAGGCTGGCGATCAGAGCATTCCAGTCTTCCAACGGAGAGATCGAACCGTAGGGCTTTTCATTAAGCATGTTAAGGGTAAAGCCCAGGTCTTCTAGCATTTGCAGGTATTCGTGTGCACTGCCGCCTGACTCCTGCAACCCCTTAGGCCAGAATTCGCTCAACAGGATCACATTCTGCGAGCGCGCCAGCGTTTTCTGGAAACCGGAGATGGCTTTTTGTTCATATCCCTGAATATCGATCTTGACGAAGTTGACTTCCTCAATGCCAAGTTCAGCCAGCACATCGTCCACCGGGCGGCATTCCACCGGCATGGTATCCCATTCCTCCAATTTACCCTGATAGGTGCCGTGGTACATGCGGTTGTCGCCGCGATTTTCCGGGTTCAGGCGCAGTTCCAGTCTGCTTGATTCAGGGGTCGCCGCCAGATTGAATGTGTAAACGCGGGGGCAAGCCTGGCCGTTGTTTTGATTCGCGGCGACGTTCTTTTGTAGGATTTCGTAAGTTTGCGGGTGTGGTTCAAAAGCTACGATTCGTCCGCCCGGGTCCAGGTGATGCATGGATACCACAGTATATAAGCCCAAGTTGGCGCCAATATCAACCAGCATCATATTCCCATGTAAATATTTCGCGAATAGGGCCTGTTCACTGGGTTCGTAAACGCGCAGGGTCAGCGCGCCGGAGACGACCGGGTCGCTGCGGTCCAGGTACAGGATGGCAGGACCAATCCGAATACTTTCGGGGATGATGCGCAAGAGGATGGCATTGGCCAGCGCTTTGAGCGGCTTTGGCTTGAGAACTTCGGTGTAAATGAATTCAGCAATTGACATGGCGGGGCGATTATACCCTTCCCGGCCACAAATTGTGCCTTTTTCTGAGCAGAGAAGTGCAATTTGTGGCCGCGGGTATTATATATCACCGTGTTGACAGTATAATTTGCCGCCAGGAGAGCCACATGAGAAAATATAACCTGCCGCTTGGATTTGTTTCGATAGCCTTGTTGCTTCTCGGATCGGCTTGTGCCTCTGAGACGCCGACCACACCAACCGCTGAAACGCCTCAGACCCAGCCCGCACCTGTGGACGTTACCGAGACGCCTGGGTTCGAACTGACAGAGGTCCCGCTACCTGCCGGGTATGGGGCGCACGCCTCCTGGATCGACATCTACTTTACCGATCCTGAAAGCCCGCTAGCCTCACAAGAGACGGGTGGACCTGACGGCCCGCTGGCCGCCTCGATCGACGCCGCCCGTCTGACGGTGGATGTAGCAGTTTACAGCATGAGCTTGCGAAGCATACGCGATGCCCTGATACGAGCGCACGAACGCGGCGTGCTGGTGCGTGTGGTGATGGAGAGCGACAACCTCGAAGGCTCGGCTCCGCAGGCTTTGGTCGATGCGGGCATCCCTGTGCTGGGTGACCGCCGCGAAGGATTGATGCACGATAAATTCGTGGTGATCGACCGTTCCGAAGTCTGGCTGGGCTCGATGAATTATACATATTCCGGAGCATACGAGGATAATAACCAGCTCTTCCGCATCCGTTCGGTCGAGATGGCAGAGAATTACACCAAAGAATTCGATGAAATGTTCGTGGACGATAAGTTTGGCGAGGACGTGGTTCCTGAAACGCCCAATCCGGAAGTAAGTATCGATAGCATACGCATGGAGGTCTTCTTCTCGCCGGATGATGGAGTGGCAAATCGTATCCTTGAAATCCTGAACGAAGCGCAAGAAAGCATCTACTTTATGGCTTTTTCGTTTACGACTGATGAGTTTGGCGAGGCCATTCGCGCCCAGGCTGAAAATGGTCTGACGGTAGCCGGGGTGATGGAAGAAGAGCAGGTCAAATCGAATATTGGAACTGAGTATGATCCGTTCAAACAGGCCGGGTTGGATGTTTTTATCGACGGAAATGATGGCCAGATGCATCATAAAACCATGATTGTGGATGGAAAAATTGTGATCACGGGCTCTTATAACTTCTCTCTCAGCGCTGAAACGCGCAATGATGAGAACCTGATTATTCTCTATAACGAGCAAATTGCTGATTTCTTTATGCAAGAGTTCCAGCGCATGTACCAGCAGGCGCAAAAATAAGTTTCATCGCTGGTTGTTACTTTCCCCTGCCATCCTGCAAGCGATAGGGAATTTTTTAATTTGGAATTCGGCCGTAACTTTTTGTCCCAATGTACGACTAATTGGATGAAACTAATCCAATACTCGGAGGTAAGAAATGAAAACAAACAAAAGGTTCTTATTCGTTACGGTGGTTTTGCTGGCAGCGTATGTGCTCAGCGCCTGTGGGAGTGCGCCTGTCGCGTCGCCTGCTGAGCAAGCCGCTGCCAAAGTGAATGCGTCTCTGGTAGCTTATACGGGTACCATTGAAAGCATGAATGGCGACCAATGGCTTGTCAATGGCCAAAGCCTGACGGTTGCCCCGGCAGTGGTTCGCGACGGACCATTCCAGGTCGGTGACACGGTCAAGGTCGAGGGAAATGTAAACCCGGATGGTTCGTTCACTGTATCCCGCGTTGAAGCTCCCAGCGCATCGGATTTGACTGAGTTACCCCGGCTTGGCGATGACAACGTCAATGCCAATAGCAACGACGATAATTCCAATGACGATAACGCCAATGCCAATAGCAATGACGACAATTCCAATGATGATAACGCCAATGCCAACGGCAACGACGATAATTCCAACGACGATAATGCCAATGCCAACAGCAACGACGACAATTCCAATGACGATAACACCAATGGCGATAGCAATGATGATGATTCCGATGACGATAACACCAACGCCAACAGCAATGATGATGACGATGATGATAACTCCAGTGGAAGTGGCAACGACGATGACGATGACGATGGCGGCAATTCCAACGATGATGACGATTAATTCGCTGCTTAATTGCAATAAATAAGCCAAGAAGCGGTTCGCCTGGAGTCCGAATGTTGCCAGGCGGGCCGCTATTCAAAATATCTATGGATTTTCCAATGTATAAACGCTGGGCTTCTATCCTTCTCCCCCTGTTCTTATTTCTCCTGTTTTTTGGTGGAATGGCCTTCGTACAATTTGCTTCCCCCGATTTGCCGGACAATGACGGCTATTATCATATCAAACTGGCCAACCTTATGCGCACAGAAGGTCTGAAGCCGGATTTTCCCTGGCTACCGCTTAGCATATTGAACGAAAACGAATTCTATGACCATCACTTTTTCTTCCATGTAGTTCTCATCCCTTTTACGTTTGGCGACTTGCGCCTGGGGGCGAAATGGGCTGCGGTAACATTTGCAAGCCTGGCGTTTTTAGTTGTCTGGTACCTGTTCCACCGGCAACGAATCCCCATGGGATGGCTGTGGGCGCTCACACTCCTGGGAATCTCGGATGCCTTCCTATACCGTATGAGCATCACGCGTGCCCAGTCGCTCTCCCTGGCCGTACTTGCGCTCGGGCTAACCTGGATGTTAGAAGGCAAGCGTTGGCATTTGGGGGCTTTGGCGTTTTTATATGTCTGGTTATATGACGCCTTTCCCCTGCTACCAATTTTAGCTGTATTACATTTGGTCTCCATTGCATTGATAGAACGTCGCCTTGAATACCGCCCGTTGCTTTTCATTGGCGTCGGCATGCTGTTAGGAATGCTTATCAATCCATATTTCCCCGATAATATTATATTTTCTTTCCGCCACATGTTGCCAAAATTGACCGATGCCACCTCTGTGAGCGTAGGCAATGAATGGTACCCGTACGATACCGGTCAATTACTGGAAAACTCTCTCCCCGCATTGGTTGCATTTGGAAGTGGAATACTGGCCTTGGGGTTGGCTGGTCGAAAGATGGACGTACGGACCGGATTGGCGCTGCTTACCACACTCCTGTTTGGACTCATGCTCTTTCAAGCCCGCCGCTTTATCGAATATTTTCCGCCCTTTGCGCTGATCTTCGCCGCCTTTGCCTGGGCGCCTCTTTTCCCGGATCCGCAACCTGCTTCCGCATCCCAGACGCGATCCGGTCCCTGGTCAGCCCTGCGGGAAAACCTTCCCGCATTTCTCCTGGCTGTCGTAGTGGTTTTTTCGGGGATCAAGTCCCTGCCTGCCGCACAGGAAAGCCTGCGTAATTCCAAGTCATATAGCTTGTATGCTAACGCATCGGCGTGGTTAGAAGGGAATACATCTGCGGGAGAACGCGTATTCCAGACAGATTGGGACGATTTTCCTCGTTTGTTCTACTACAACACGCATAATACTTATCTGGTCGGACTTGATCCAACCTACCTGCAGCTCTATGACCAAGAAGCATATGATCTATGGGTTCTGATTACGCGCGGAGAAATCCAACAACCCTCGCAATTCATCGCTAACCATTTTCACTCCCGTTATGTGCATAGTGATTTGAACCACGGAAATTTTCTGCGCCAGGCCAAACAAGATCCCGGCTTGCGAGAAGTATATCGAGATGATCAGGCTGTGATATTTGAAGTTGTCCGGGAGGCAGTCCCCGAGTAGCAAATGTTATACTATAGATGGAAACCACAATTCCAAATCTATCAACCAAATAAACACTTGTTACTAGGTCAAATGCCCCTACCAGACGCCGTTCGCGAACTCGATGGCCTGCGCAAGCTCGATCCGCAGGTGATTAGCGCAATGTACGATCGATATTTCCCGGATATCTATCGCTTTGTCTTTTACCGGCTCAATAATGAGCAAGTGGCGGAAGATATAGTAAGCGACGTTTTTGTGCGCTTGTTGGAAGCAGTTAAGAGAAAACGTGGTCCACAGACCAACCTCAAAGCGTGGTTGGTGTCTACTGCGGCCAATGTGGTTGCGGATCACCTGCGGAGTGCATATAGACGGCCGACCGAAGCGTTATCCGAGTCTATGCCTGATCTCGGATCATCATTGACCGATGAATTTGATCGCCGCCATCAGACCGAATCGGTCCGACAGGCTTATACTCAACTCACTTTCGAGCAGCAAAATGTACTGGCTTTACGCTTTGGCGATGGTTATTCTTTGGAAGAAACGGCTGCCGTGATGCAGAAAAATGTAAATGCCGTGAAAGCTCTCCAGTTCCGTGCGCTGGCTGCGCTCCAGCGCCATATTGGGGAGGCGTCTTATGAATGAGAAGTTGTACGAAGCCCTTGAAGTTTGTTTGCAGGCCATTGAAACGGGAACAGATATCGAGTCTGTTTTGAAGCGTTATCCACAAATGGCAGATGAACTACGTCCGGTGTTGGATGCATCGGTCCAGGCGCATTCTCTGGCAGCACCTTCAATTCCAGAAGCAGCCATGCGACGTGGCCGCGCGCGCGTTCTGCAACACGCTGTCGGGATGCGTGAGTCCGCACGAAGTCCTCATAGGCCAATATTTTCACTTCCTCGCCTGGCGGCATCGCTGGCTCTGGCGCTCATCTTTATATTGGGTGGAACGGGACTGGTGCGCGCCTCTAATGAGGCTTTACCGGGCGATAATTTGTACCCCGTCAAGCGAAGCTGGGAGGATATGCGTTTACTTCTTGTTTTCAGCCCTGAGGGTCGCGAAGAGTTGGAAGATGAATTTGAACAGAAACGTTTGCATGAGATTAACAAATTACTGGCTGAGGGACGTCATGAAACCATTACTTTTGCCGGACTGGTGGCCGAGCAAAATGGGGACCAGTGGGTGGTTTCAGGCATTCCTGTTCAGATCACACCTGACAGTAAGTTGCCTGCTGAACCCGTCACTGTTGGTGCATCCATCATGGTGGAAGGACGCACTAACCCCCAGGGATTTGTAGAAGTTGAGCGCGTGGAAATTTTAGAGCCGGGTATTTCTCTCCCTCCTTTTGAGCCTGCTGAAGACGATACTCCAAGAAACAGCACACAAAATGAAAATTCCGGTATGGAAGGTAATGATAATGGAGATCAAGACGAAACAGAAATAGAAAATTTACCGGATGATAACAATGATAACGGGGAGGATAGTGAAGATGATAACGAGAATAATAACGCCTCCTCTGACGATGGAGATGATAATAATGGCCCTAGCGGTGACAATGACAATGATAGCGACGATAATAGCAACAGCGATTCTGGCGGGGATGACAATAATAGCGATGATGACGATAGTAGCAACGGCGATTCTGGCGGGGATGGTGATAACGATAATGGGGACGACGATTAGGCAACAAGGCAGGCAAATCGCCTGCCCTGATTTTTTATGTTGTCATTTTGACCGATTTGGTGTACATTAAGCCCTTAGCACGTTCGTTCTATATCTGCGCAGGAGCTTCCCGATGGCTGATAACGAATTGTATCTTGGCCGCCTTTACGATCCCGCACGAAAACAACCGACCGATAAAGCATTCACATACGATCCGGCAGACCTGACGACACACGCTGTCGTTACCGGCATGACCGGCTCTGGCAAGACCGGATTGTGTATCACGCTGCTGGAAGAAGCGGCGCTGCAAGGTGTCCCGGCGATCATCATCGACCCCAAGGGCGACCTGACCAACCTCCTGTTGCATTTCCCTGACCTCGCCCCCCAGGATTTTCAGCCCTGGATCGACCCTGAGATGGCGCGCCGCGCTGGTAAGTCACTTGACCAGGCAGCCGTCGATGCCGCGCTTTCATGGCGCAACGGTCTTCAAGAATGGGGCATTGGCGCGGAACGCCTGATGGCGCTCAAGAATGCTGTCCAGTTCGCTGTATACACGCCTGGCTCGGATTCAGGTTTATTGGTAAAAGCATTGTCATCTCTTGCGCTTCCAACGGAAGAGGAACGTGCTAACAGGGAGATCCTGGTTGACAAAATATCCAGCACGGTGACTGCATTATTGGGATTGGTTGGATTAAAGGACATCGATCCGTTGCGCTCACGGGAACACATTCTCCTCGCAAACATAATCGAAGAAACCTGGAAAGAGGGGAAAAGTGTGGATTTGACTGAGTTGATCTTGCAGACCCAGAATCCCCCCTTTGACGAACTGGGCGCGTTTCCTATTGATACATTCTTCCCGCAAAAAGACCGCATGGATTTGGCCATGCAGTTGAACAATATCTTGGCCTCGCCCTCGTTCCAGGGCTGGCGCGAGGGGCACGAACTGGATATCCGCTCCCTGCTCTCCATGCCCGATGGCCGGCCCCGGCACAGCATCTTTTACTTGGCGCATTTATCCGACGCCGAACGCATGTTTTTTGTGACGCTGCTCTTATCAGCAGTCGAAAGCTGGATGCGTACACAGGTTGGCGCGACCTCCTTGCGTGCTATCCTCTACATGGATGAACTCTTCGGCTACCTGCCGCCGCTGTCCAACCCGCCTTCCAAGCAGCCGTTGTTGCGCTTGCTCAAGCAGGCGCGCGCCTTTGGACTGGGGCTCTTGCTGGCCACGCAGAATCCGGTCGACC
>CAZLOC010000160.1:0-8546 GCA_964560935.1 uncultured Anaerolineaceae bacterium
TGCCAAATGTCGCCGGCTCGGGGAGGAACTTTCCGAAGATTGCAAATTTTGCAAACAGGTAGATCAGGGAATTGCCTTCGATGAAGCTGTTGGCGGTCGCTTGTATCGTGTCGAGCGACGAAAGCGACAATCCATAGAACAAGACTGGAATGGCAACCAGCATGCCAGCCAATGGGCCAGCTACGCCGATGTCGAATAGGATGCGTTTGTTTTTGGGAACACCTTTCATTAAGATGGCTGCCCCCATTGTTCCCAACGGGGGAAAGGGAAGCGGGATGAAGTAGGGCAGTGTGGCGGGAGTCTTATGATAACGGCTGACGAGGTAATGTCCGAACTCGTGCGCCAGCAGAATTCCCATCAAGCTCAACGCGAAAGGCCAGCCAGTGAAGATACTTTTAAGCAAGGCCAGCATCTGTCCACCCGCATCGGGCGGGAGCGGGCCTTCGGGGGTCGCTCCGGCCAACATCACGCTGAAAACAGTGAGAACGAACAAGATAACATTCACCCAGGGATTGGCCGGTTTCTGCTTGGGTGGGGACTTAACAAGATAAATCACCTGCTCGCCCTGCTCGAGGCGGAAAAGGGGCGTGAGTCCGTATGAATTAACGGAGGCAGACAACTGGTCGTAGGCCGAGACGGAATCTTCGTCCAGCAGGTGACCACGGTAGCGCAGCAATTGCCCTTTGGCAGGGTCAAGCGTGGTCACGTCGTTGATTCGAAAGACACGTGCAACGAGGGAGGTCAGAACTTCGGTTTCAGGAAATGTCATGGATATACCTGTGAAAAATGCTGGTCGAGTAGCCCGTCAATCCGTTCTAGGGTTACTCGACCCTCTTTGATATGGAGGCGGGAGTGGATGGGGGTCGAACCCACCGCGGCCCGCAACGCGACCCGCCACCGGTTTTGAAGACCGGGAAGCCCACCGGGACCTAACCACTCCCGGGGCAAGGATACTCTAAGGCAGGGGGATTGGCAAGTATAAAACGACCTGACAAGCATATTGCCTTGTCAGGTTGATAGTGTGTAAGAGAAATTTTAATAAATCACAGATTCAAATTGTCCTTGCGAGGAGCGTTCGTTGCGACGAAGCAATCCCCGATTAAGCCGAAGAAATTGCCCGACACAACAGACCCATTAAACGGGAGATTGCCACGTCGGCCCACGGCCTCCTCGCAATGACATCAAATTCGCAATTTCCTGAATTTAGAATATCACCTGGTTCTTGCCATTGGTCTTGGCAACGATCAAATTCCCTTCCGCGTAGCGGATGAGATTCTGGAGTTCTTGTTCGACGTTCTCTTTCATCGTATCTTCCGCGCCGCCAATACTGACCGTCATCGGCACTCCCGCCGGACGAGCCTTGGAAACCATGCCCCTGAGTTTTTCAGCAACAGCCTCTCCCCCTTCCCTTGTCGTATTCGGCAGCAATAGGATGAACTCATCACCACCATAACGTGCGACGAGATCCGATTGCCGCAAAGTTGACTGGAGTTTCCCGGCAATCTGTTTCAGGATGTCATCCCCTTTTTGTGTGCCGTGAAGATCATTGATGGCTTTGAAGTTGTCGATCTCCAGCAGCATGACTGAAACAGGCGTGTGATTGCGCTTCGACAGGTGCGCCATTTGCTTTGCCATCGTAAAGAAGCCACGGCGGTTAAGCAGACCAGACAAGGGGTCAAACATGGACTGTTCCGACAAAGCCTTGTTTTGATCCCACAAGCGTTGCAGGGTTTCGCCGATCAGTTCCAGTTCCGGCGTCACTTCGCCGTATTTGTGCAGGGCTTCCACAAAGGCGCTGATGTTCGTCGCATCGAGTTCTTTGCTCTCTTCCGGAACCGTTCCATCGGTGATCGGACGGAAGTATTGAAAAAGAGTCCTCATCGCCGGGTGAAGCTTGTAAGACTCTAATCGATAAGCAATGACAAACGCGCTGCTGACGGTCTTATCCTCTTCCCAGTGCTGTTGCAACGCTTGGATTTGGCTGGCCCGCTTCTCCAGTTCATGGATGACGCCATCCGGGTCCTCGAAGGCATCCGGTAATTCTTTGAACTCTGGAAGCGTTTTCAGCCTGTGCCAATACTCCAGATGCGACTGTCCCTCTGTGACCATCTTCCCCCAAAACCCCCTCAACGCTTCGTTTTCGGCATAGTCAGACAGGCTGCTATAGATCGCGATGGCAGTCTTATCAATATCAATGCAGAGATCAAGAATACTGGATAGTTTCTCTGGATTACTCATGTTTAAAGTATAGCATTTTATTGGCTTTTTTTCACGAAATTCAAACGAAAATTCGCCCTGCTGCTGGTCAATTCAAGGCGAACTTTCGTCAAAGGAGGAGAGAACATGAACATCTGTAGACATGACGGAGGATATGAAGCAAGGTTACGCCAGAATCATTGCAATTAAATGATAGATACAAGGAAACCGCCGACCTGGTAGTCAGCGGTTTCGAACGAGTCGGGGCAAGAGGGTTTGCCGTTCGTCCCTGTAAAGGGAAACCGCCGACCTGTTGGTCGACGGTTTTGAGTCAGTCGGGGCGAGAGGATTTGAACCTCCGACCTCTTGCACCCCATGCAAGCGCGCTAGCCGGGCTGCGCCACGCCCCGATTGGCAGGCCGTATTATAGTCGTATTTAGGAATTCTGGCAACACAAGAATTCAGGCTCAGACTTTTGAGGGTTGTATTTCGCCTTGATTTGTCTTATTATGATATTGAAATACAGTCAGGTTTCCATACCGAAGGAGACTCACAATGTCATTCAAAACATTTACCCAAATTATCGTTCTCACAGCCATCCTGCTGGCATCCTTTGCAAGCCCGGGAAACGCCCAGGCATCGTCAAGCTGTGGCAGTACCTACGTTGTCCAGTGGGGCGATTCGCTCAGCGTGATTGCACAGCGCTGCGGCACCACCCTTGCTGCCCTGTACGCTGCTAACCCCGGGCTCGGCTATTATCTGTACGCCGGTCAAGCCCTGGTGATCCCTGGCAGTGGCTACAGCAGTTCCCCAAGCAACAGTTACGCCAATACTTACACCGTCCAACGCGGTGACACATTCGCAATGATCGCCAAGCGTTTTGGGGTAAGCGTAAATGAATTGTGGTCTGCCAACGGGCACATCTGGGATATCAACCGGATCTATCCCGGGCAGGTGATCTATGTGCCGGGATCGTCAGAGACATTGGTTGAGCGCTCGTATGGCGTAGCACCCTCAGGGACGCCGTCCGGGAATATCAAATTGATCAACAATGCCAACGCTGAAGTGTATGTCTCGTTGCAGGGCACAACGAAGGACGGCGTCAAGGTCATCAACGAATACCCGGTCAGCGGGTCGATGAATGTCAGCGTGCCAATCGGCTGGTATAGCTATGTTGCCTGGGTTGGCGGGCAGCAATTCGTCGGTGATTTCACCCTGCGTAAAACTTCACACACTTCCATAAAGTTTTACATCGACAAAGTCGTCGTCGGCCAATAATACAAATCGATAACAGAAACATAATTCCCCCAAGTTCAAGTTTTCCTGATCACGGAAGTTTCTTGACCATCCCTCCCGCAAGCCCCCCTTCCAAATTTGGAAGGGGGAGACGAGCCTAAGGGTGAGTCATATTTGGATTAACTTTCACTACTGGCAGGCGTTTTGCTCGGCTTGCGGCGCACCAGCTTGACAATCAGCCAGATGACCAAGGCAGGCGGGACCAGGATAGGAATCACGGCCACGAACAGCCAGATGGCGAACTCCACGATGCCTTGATAAGCATCCACCAATGTTTCGGTGGCGTCTTTCAGGGTATCGCCGGGAGTCCAGGGCTGGGGCGTGGGAAGCGGTGTCGGTTCGATCTCCGGCAGTTCCGGTGAGACAGTGACGGTGATGGTCGAGAAGGCCGCGCGGTCAGACAGATAGTTCATACGACCCTTGACCTCTTCGATCTGGGCCTCGATTTGGGCCAGTTCCTGGTTGATGCGCAGAGCCTCGTCCACGGTTTTGGCATCTTCGAGGAAGGATTGGATGCGCGCCTGCGTGGCTTCCAGGTTGGTCAGGCGGGATTGCAGGTCCACGAACTGGTCGGTGACGTCCTCGCCGGATGCGTTCTCATCCAGCACGCGGACGGCCAGTCCGCGCACGCGTCGCATCGTGACCTCAAACTGATCGACAGGGATGCCCAGCGTGATACTGGCATATTTGTAATTCTCCCCATCCAGATGGGGCTGGTACCAGATGCGCGAACTGACGATATACCCGCCCACATCACCGACAACCTGCGTCAGACGGTCAATGGCGATATCGCTGTCTTCGACCAGCACGCTGACCTCAGCATTTTTGATGATCTTGCGCTCAATGGAGGCAGCCTGGCCGGGAGCGTTGTCCACATCCGGCACGGTCTGGTAGACCACGCCGATAGTGGGCATAGGCAATGCGGATTTCTCGGCTTCCTGCCCAACGGCAGGCGCGCCTGCAAAGCCTGAGTCATCGGCGGGTTTGGCACGACTCTCTTCAACAAATATTTCCGGTGCAGCAGGTTCAGCAGGGGTCTCCGTAGCTGCTGCACCGCATGCAGTCAAGACTGTCAATGTGATGAGGATCAGGGATAAGGTAGCAAAAAGTTTGGTTTTCATGGTTCTCCTCCAGGTGATAGGATTTCGGCGTTATGGAGATGACGCCAGGGAGGAGAGATTTGTTCCCCGCTAACGAACCGTGGACCATAGACCGTGGACGGTGGACAGTTGTTTTCGGTTTACGGTCTACTGTCCTCGGTCCGGTCTAAATCCACTCCGCTGCCACGGTTCTCTCGTTCGTCACATTACCAGTATTCGAGGTTATCTTCGGCTCCAGCATCATGATCCAGACTTCTTCCTCGGCGGCGGGCATGTGCTCCACCCCGCGCGGGATGATGACAAATTCGCCTTCGCGGATGGTCAGGTCACGCTCACGGAGTTTGATGGTCAGTGTGCCTTTGACCACAAAGAACAACTCGTCCTCGTCTTCGTGGTGGTGCCAGACGAATTCGCCCTGCACCTTGGCGATTTTGACGTAGGAGTCGTTGAACTCGCCAGCGATTTTGGGTTGCCAGTATTCGGTGAAGAGGTTGAACTTTTCGGCAAGGTTGATGACTTGTATCATTTGTACTCCTTTACTCCGCCCGCGCCGGAGCCGATGATGAAGGCATTGTAGCCTATGTTTTGCATAGTTTTTCTCCTACAATTTGATTCACCCTATTCTTCCTCTTTTCGTTTACGATTAGCAATAATCCCGATAATAACTCCTACCAGGCCTAAGAATCCCGTAATGATATTGGGCAAAGTCTCGCGAAAGAGAATGGCGCTTGATTTCTTTACATCGATACGAACAGGATGCAATGAAAAATTAGTAACTACTCTTTTGATTTGCCCATCTTCAACTATTGGTATAGTTATATCTATAAAGAGGTCCTGTTGACCTTCAGCTATGGGCTTTACCGTCCATGACCATTTTGTCATCACGTCAGAATTTATTTCTTGAACTCTCTCTGTTCCAGCTATGTCAAATCCCACTCCTATTAGTTTAGCTTGCATCATCAGCTTGATTTTTTCTTCATTTCCAATCCGAATTAGCCATAGCGCCTCATCAATATTTATAAAATGGGTTGGACTATTAAGTAATGGATCCAAAGTTTCGAATGAGCTTATTGTAAGATCAATGGTACTGGAATTACCCAATCCGATCTCAGGCAGATAATAGAGAGAGGCTGTTAGCTGTCTATTCGTGTTAATGAAAATACTTTCAGAATGCATCACTTTACCATCAGATAAAACTGATAATTCCCATTGTTGTAGTTGCATGATTTGGTTTTCTATACTTCGTATTTCCCATTCTAATTGTGCAATACTGAGTTCGATCCCAGCCCTTTCTTGTTCATCCTGCACTTGATTCAGTGTACTCTTTTGAGTTTGTAATTGCTCATTTAATTGTTCATGACGTCCAATAAGTGTTTCAATCTCTTTTTCGCGGGCACTTTGATAATAAAACTGTTGCCTAGGAAAATTCTTGTTCACGATGACCCAACCCAATGCAATAATAATAAAAACGACAATCGCCCATAGAAGTAACTCTACAACCTTCTTTTTCATACGAGTCTCCCTACTCAAATACTAGCTTTTGTCCGTATCGTTATGAAGTCAAGCGTTTATCAAATTATATGTTAAAAACAACGCCCAGACACAATCATCCGGGCGAGTCAAAAAGTTACAAAATTATGTTCATTCCTACTTCGTCTTCGACAACTTAATCGTCACATCCATGGGCAGGGCCAGTTTGGCTTCGATCTCGACTGCCTTGATGATGCCCACCGGCATGGGACAGGCGGCATGGGTGCAGTTCAAGTCTCAGGAATTTTTGTTTTAGTCATTACAGTAGTTACTTATTCCCCCAGCCTGAAAAACAAACGTGTTTGCTTCCATGCAGTATCAAAGAAGAAACCAAACAATAACAAAGCAATGATTGAAACGGCTATATCGTAAACACTGAATATCAGATGATTGTTCGCGATCGACCATTCAACGGATTTTAGTCCAATGAAGTACATGGCCGTATTGAGCAGCATGGCAATCACACGGATTTCTGTTGGACCCAACTTGCCGTATGAAATCTTGAACTCGCCGACCACACAGGTGCGCACGTAAACAAGCGTTCCCAACATCAAGTATCCGATCAAAGCCATGCAGGCAACGTTGAAACCGACGTAGGGGGATAAGCCCAGTCCGAGAAAAATAACAACTTGGCCAAATGTATCGGTCGTATGATCGATATAAAACCCGAACTTGGGCCGTTCAATGTGACGATAACGCGCCAGCGTTCCATCGAGGCTATCACCAAACCAGTTCACCACAAATCCAAATGAAGCCAGCCAGAGATAATTCCTATCGATATTGCTCAAGATATATGCCGTTGATGTTACGAGCGCACCCAAAACGCCAATTGCTGTGCAGATATCAGGTGTGATCCAGGCAGGCATGTGTGCGGAAAACCATCGCAACGCAGGTCTTTCCAGCGGCCCTAGCAAAATATCGTTCACCCTCTGGTGTTTGTCTATTTTTGCCATATTATTCTCCTCGTTAAAACCCAAAATCGGCATATCCGATCTACTTTATGCTGGAACATCGTCCATCAGATCCGGCCAAACCGGGAGAGACATACTCCACTGCTCTGGCGCTTGCATGATGAACTTCTCCGCGTCTTTCAACACCCGTTCTGCGTTTCGTACGATCCCCTGTTCATAATCCGGATCAGATTCCATCTCAATCAGTTCGGATGTCCTTACGTGATAGCGACCATCCACTCCCAACTTTGCCGCGACAATCATAACAGGCACACCAGCTTTCATGGCAAGATGAATATGATGTGTTGGAAGAGAGGAAGCTCGCCCGAAAAATCTCGGTCGAGATTTTGAAGCAAACACCGGACGATCTATGCCGGTCAATACTACTCCGCCTTGCCTGAGATATTTCACCGCGTGCCGCATAGCGTTTACGGATGCTGGGACTAAATTCATGCCAGTCTTTTTGCGTATTTCATATTCCATGCGTTGCCCGCCTTGTGGATCAGGGATGGTCAGTACGAATACCTTCATTCCCTGCATGCACATGGCTTGCAGGACAAAATCGAAATTGCTCAGATGCAATCCAACCAGCATCAATCCTCGGTCACTGAATTCGGGCCGTTCGACCAATCCGCGCGCCACCGGATTAAGATCCACCATATTGTGGATCGCTTTGGGATCATGGATGTAATGATATAAACTGTAGAGTGAATGCGCTAAACTTTTGAGAGTATCACGCACAGCTTGATCTAACGCTTCTTTATCAGGACCTGCCCCACGGATTACCCATTGATTGGTTCTGATAGCCCGAACTAATTTTGAATGGTGGCGAGTTGCGATCCACTCCGCCACGAGATCGGCGATCCGGTAACCAATCGAGGGTGGAATTGTTCGACCAACGAATGAAACCAATCTCACACCAAGTTGGCTATTAATGATGCTTTGCAGATCAATTGCCATGTCTGTTTGCTGCGCACTCCTATCCGCGCGGCCTCGGATTCAAGTGTTTATAAAATTATATGTTAAAAACAAAGCCCGGACAAAATCATCCGGGCGGGTGAAAAGCTACAAAATTTCATCTATTCCTTCCTCGTCTTCGATAACTTAATCGTTACATCCGTAGGCAGAGCCAGTTTGGCTTCGATCTCGACCGCCTTGATGATGCCCACCGGCACGGGACAGGCAGCGTGGGTGCAGTACTTGTGTCCCGCCTCGTGGATTTTGGGCATCGCGCGCTTGAACGAGATTTCCTGGTAGGGATCGACTTCGGTCAACTCTTCAGCCATGTTGCGGATGGCGGCGCACTCGCTGGTGATGCTCAATTTGCAGACTTTCCCGTCCATCGTGGCTTCGACTTCGGTGTTCAACCCGCAATTGCCTGCGAAGATTTCTGCTTTTGCCATATGGGTGCTCCTAAAGTAATTTTTTATCCGCTACTCTGCGCCAATCTTCGCTAAATTTCTTGAGCTTTAAT
>CAZLOC010000161.1:0-8512 GCA_964560935.1 uncultured Anaerolineaceae bacterium
TGATGAGCCGCATCCAGTTTTGTTTTTTTGTCAGGGACATGCCGGCGCGCATGACCGCTGAAACAGGATATTGGCCCCGATAGAGCAATACCAAGTGGACGAGCGGCCACAGCAAAATCGCCGCCAGCGGGACCAGACTCCCGATAGCCTGCGTGCTGTTGCGAGTGATCAATCCCACCCTGACGGCTGCCGTCAGCCCGACCCCTAGCAGGATGAAATTCGCCAGGAACTCCAGTAGCTTGTCCATGATAACGGCCGCGGTGGCGCGGGCAAAGGTCACGCCATGATTCCGCTGCAAATAGATGACCTGTAACGGCTCCCCGCCCACCTGTGGACCCGGCGTGAAGTAGCTCAGCCCGAAGACCGCCAGGCGATAGCGCACCAATTGCAGGAAAGGGATGGCCGGGTTTTCAGCGCGCAAGATGACCCACCAACGCGCCGTCATTGCTACCAGCACGAGGGTATTGAGCCCCAGCAATGCGCCAATCTGCCAGAGCTTGAGTTGCCTGAGCGCATCCCAAATCTCGATGAACGGGACAGTCCGCAGAGCCCACCAGAGCAGGAGGACTAATATCAAAAAAATAACGAAGGTACGAAGTAGACGAGCATCTCCCCTCACCCTAGCCCTCTCCCGGGGGGAGAGGGGACTCTGCAGTTGTGAATCCCCCTCTCCCTCAGGGAGAGGGGATAGGGGTGAGGGCGAATTCACAGCACACTCACTCCTTCACCCTCCAGCGGGTTCTCGATCAAGTGCCTCATCTCCGCCAGCACTGCCCGATGGATGACACCCGTATCCTTGCTACCCAACTCCGCAACCGTGATCGGATTGCCAATCTGCACAGTTACGACTAGCGGTTTCCTGTTCCACACTACATGCGCCAGCAGTTGAAACGCCGCGGCCAGTTTTTCTTTTTCTTCTCGTGTCTTTTTCAAGCGAGTCAACGGATGCCTGGCCGTTTTCTCCCAGATCACACCGCGCACCAAAACGGGCAAAATCGCCGTCTCTGGCGCCATGCGGGCAAAAACTCCTACACTGTCCGTCCAACCCTGCAAGGCTTCCACAGCACCGGGGTAGATGTTGGCATCCGGCTCGATCTTCCCGGCCGGGAAGGTCAGGGCCGCGCCACCGGAGCGCAGGTGTCCGCTCACCCGGCGGACGAGCGCCATGCGCGCAGTTGGGTCGTCGGTCACGTAGAACAGCCGCTGGCTAATGTTGGGCAGTGCTTTCAGGAAGGGACGGTCCACGGCAATGATCTTCAAGTCGGGGCGGTTCAGGGCTGAAAACAGGGCCAGGGTGTCGACCATACCCGGGTGATTGGACAAGGCCAGAAATGGGCCAGCAGGCAGAGGGGGGGAAAAGACGCGCACACTGCGAACGTAACGTCGCTGCGTTTGACGCGCTGCGCTCACCAATCCGATTCGCCCAACCGCATCGTCAAAGTCCAGCATCTGGCGGGCAAACTTGCGCGCCGGGCCTGCGAACATACCGCGCAGCATCCGCGCCAGTAGTGGATGGTCTTCCCATCCAAAGGACGAGATCAGGTCATCGAGATTGATTTCAGTGAGAGATTTGAAGCGGGAATCCATTGGTAAAAATGAGCCATAAATCGCGCAAAAAATCAGCGAAATCTGTGAATTGCCTTACTCAGGCTCCATCGAAAAATGCAGCGGGTAGCCTTCCAGCCCGGCGGCGAAGTGCGCTTTGTTGATGCGGTTCTCTGCTTCGCTCCTGGGCAGGATCTGCACCACGGCCTCGCCGCGATAATGCGCAGTGTACATGATCTCGACCGCATCGGGCAACAGGAGCATAAAGATGCCCCGCAACACATGCACCACGAAGTCCATCGGTGTGACATCATCATTGTGGATGATGACGCGGTACAGCGGCTCATAGGCCGTTTCCTGTTGCTGGTCTTCGCTGATTTCGATTTCCGGCGTGGTCTGTGTTTTCATTTACGCCAGTTGATTGAGTTGTTCGATTTCGTCGTTGGCCAGTTCGATCTCGGCTGCGGCGAAATTCTCGGCGATGTGCTCAGGGTTGAACGACATTGGGATGGTGATCACACGTGGTTGGGATACCAGCCAGGCCAGCGCGATCTGGTAGGGCGTAGCGTTGTGTGCATCCGCAATGGATTGCAAAGTTGGGCTCACGCGCAGGCGGCCCTCCTCGACAGGGGAGTAGGCGGTGAGAAGGATGTCATTACCCTGACAATAGTCCAGCACACCGTTTTGGACGTATGAACGGTTTGCCAGGCTGTAAGGTACCTGGTTTGTGAAGGTGCGCGCTTCGGACTCCGCCCGGGCCTGCTCCAGCAACCGGAGGTCGAAATTGCTGACACCGATGTACCGTACCCGTCCCTCGCGGATGAACTGGTTCAACGCCCGGAACGTCTCGTTGAGCGGAATACCCCTCGAAGGCCAGTGGATGAGGTACAGATCGAGATAATCCATCCCCAGGCGGCGCAAGCTGTTCTCGCAGGAATGCAGTAGGTCGTCGTAGCGCAAATGAGACGCGCTTACTTTGGACGTGATGAACAGGTTTTCGCGCGGAATGCCCAATTCGCGCACTGCCTGTCCAAGCAGTTCTTCCGAATGACCGCTGGCGTACATTTCTGCCGTGTCGAAGTGGGTATATCCGATTTCCAGCGCCGAGCGTAGCGCTGTCAACGAGCGCGCATCCTGAGACCGGTCGGGGGACATCCCGCCGCCGATGCTCCAGGTCCCAAAGCCGATTTTTTGGATCGTTGTGTTGTGAAGCGTTTCGTATTTCATAACCATGTAATTCTAGCGCAAAAAAGCCTACTCCTTGTACAGAAGTAGGCTTCGTATTACTTCTTACTTTGCTGCTTATGCAGGCACTCCTTCTAATTGAGCTTTGGCGTGCGCAAAGCCTTTGTCTATGGCATCGAAGTTGTTGGGGATCAATTTTTGGTGTTTGGCAGGTAGATGCGCTTTCAGAGCGGCTTTGACATCGTCCAGTTTTAAGACCGGAAATGCTGCTAGCAATGCACCGGTCATGACCATGTTGAGCAAACGCCGGTTGCCGCAGGCTTCGGCGATTTCGTTGCCGGGCACGTAGAGGACAGTGATGTCTTTGCGTTCGGCTTTTCTATCTATCATCGATTCGTTAACCACGAGCACGCCGCCGGGTTGAACGAGCTTTTCATACTTGTCAAAGGAGGGCAGGTTCAGGGCAATGACCGCCGGGGGATTTTTCACCAACGGCGAGCCAATCTCTTCATCTGAGATAACAACTGTGCAATTGGCCGTACCACCGCGCATTTCAGGACCGTAGGACGGGATCCAGGTTACTTCATGGCCGGTGTCCATAGCAGCGTAAGTTAGCACCTGTCCGGCGAAGAGCACACCTTGTCCACCAAAACCAGCGATGAGGATTTCTTTTTGCATGTAAACTCCTTCGCCATGTCACCCTGAGCGTAGCGAAGGGTCTCCACCGCTTTGCGGCGGGATTCTTCGCCACGATAGTGGCTCAGAATGACATGTGAAAAATTCTATTTTATCTCCGCCACACCCGGCGCGACTTTGTAATCGCCAAGCGGGTAAGCCGGGATCATGTGTTCTTCCAGCCAGGTGAGCGACTCAAGCGGGGAGATGCCCCAGTTGGTCGGGCAGGTGGAGAGCAATTCAACCATCGAGAAGCCCAGTCCGCGCACCTGTGTTTCGAAGGCAATACGGATGGCCTTCTTCGCCATGCGGATGTTCTTGGGATCATGCAGTGAACGACGAGCAATGTACCCTGCTCCGTCCAGGTTGGATAGAATTTCTGCCATCCGAAGTGGGTAGCCTTGCAATTCCACGTCGCGGCCAAGCGGCGATGATGTGGTCTTCATGCCAGGCAGAGTGGTGGGAGCCATCTGTCCACCTGTCATGCCGTAGATAGCGTTGTTGATGAAGACCACCGTGATATTCTCTCCACGTCCGGCAGCGTGCATGATCTCAGCCATGCCGATAGAGGCCAGGTCACCGTCACCCTGGTAAGAGAACACCACGCGGTCCGGTAGAACGCGCTTGATGCCGGTGGCCATAGCCGGGGCGCGTCCGTGAGCGGCTTCTACGAAGTCGCAGTCGAAGTAGTTGTAGGCGAAGACCGAACAGCCAACCGGCGCAACGCCGATTGTACGTTCGGTAATATTCATTTCATCCAATACTTCGGCGATCAGACGATGGGCTACGCCATGTGTACATCCGGGACAATAGTGGGTCGGGAATTCGGTAAACGCCTCAGGGCGTTGGTACACTAAATTTTCAGGTTTCGCTATTGTTGCCATTAATTCCTCTTTATTCTGTCATTGCGAGGGGCGATAGCCCCGAAGCAATCTCCAACTCCGAGGAGACTGCTTCGCTGTGCTCGCAGTGACGTTTATTTTAACATCTCAACCATGCGTTCGTACCAGGCATGTCGCGGATCCGATACGATGCTCAATTTGGTCGTTGCAATACGCTGGATTTCGCCCAGGATCTCATCCGGGAAAGGGACCATGCCGCCGGGACGTCCGTGGAATTCGACCGGAATGCGCCCTTTGACTGCCAATTGCACATCGTTGAGCATTTGTCCCATGTTCATTTCTACAACCAGGAAAGCCCGTGCCCGTTTCGACAGTTCATCCAACACATCGTACGGGAACGGACTGACCGTGATCGGCCGCAATAACCCGACCTTGATGCCTTGCTGGCGAGCGGTCCGCACAGCAGAAAGGGCTACGCGTCCTGCCGTACCGAAGCCTACTACCACATAATCGGCATCGTCCAGGAAATATTCCTTGTAGCGGACTTCGTTCTTTTGGATTTCCTGCCAACGTTTGAACATACGCAGGTTGGCAACCTCTTCTTCGACCGGGTCAATATAGATTGAACTGAGAACACGTCTTTCGCGGCCAATGGCGCCATTCGTGGCCCATTCCCAGTCCTTGCGTTTGATGGGTTGCATCGGCGGTAGTTCGGCGGGTTCCATGATCTGGCCGATCGAGCCGTCAGCGATGACAATGCAGGCGGTGCGGTAGCGTTCCGCGAGGTCGAAGGAAAGAACCGTCATGTCGATGGCTTCCTGAACCGTCGAGGGAGCCAACACGATCGGGTTGTAGTCCCCATGGCCACCGCCGTGGACAGCCTGGTTGTAGTCGCCTTGCGAGGGCGCGATGTTGCCCAGGCCTGGCCCGCCGCGCATCACGTTGACCAGCACAACCGGAATCTCGGTCCCCATGATATAGGAGAGGCCTTCCATCATCAGACTGACGCCCGGGCTGGACGAGGTCGACATGACGCGCACCCCCGTGCAGGCAGCACCGTAGACCATGTTGATGGCTGCTACTTCACTCTCGGCTTGCACAAAGGCGCGGCCGAGTTCGGGCATGCGGCGCGCAAAATGCTCGAGGATTTCGGTCTGAGGGGTGATGGGGTAACCAAAATAGGCCTCAAGACCAGCGCGGATCGCGGCCTCTGCGATGGCTACATTACCTTTCAGAAGTTCTCTTGGCATATGTTCTCCATGTGAATGTGTAAGGGCGTAGCAACTTGCTACGCCCTTATAAACTTATGCGGCGGCAGGAACCGCCTTGGTAATTTCGCGGTATACGGTAATGGCTGCATCCGGACAGACCAGCGCGCAGATCGCGCAGCCTGTGCAGCCATCCTTGAAAATGTGGGCCGGGTGGTAGCCCTTGGGTGTCAGGCGCTCCATGTCCAGTTTGAGCACCTCCTGCGGACAGGCATTGACACATAGTTCGCAACCTTTACAGTATCTGTCACTGACCTCAATCCAACCTTTAGCGGGCATTCATCACTCCTTTATTGAGAAGTTGGACAAAAATGGCTTATCAGCCAATTCATACCCATTATCACCTTTTTGGTATGAGGTGGGTAGTGCCATGCGTCATAAGCGTTCTATACAAAAATCCTATATTTGTCCGCATAGAAGGACAAAAAATTATGTAAACTGTATCTTTTCAAAAAGAAGGGGGGATGTGGGGTAACCCCACGCCCCGAATTAGTGAGATGATACTGTAAATTTACCTGTGGAGCAATAAATGATCTATCCCGTGCGGTGGAATGATGCGCTGCTCCATGCCACATGGGATAGATGTAGATGTGTCTGGTCGTTCTAAGACTTACCGAGCTTTGCTCTTATGTGGGTAGATCTCCAGATAACGGACGCCCAATGTGAATCCCAGTAGTGCATAGGATACAATACCTATCGCTACGCATATTTCCACAAGAGACGGAAAGTAAGAAACCGCCACAATATTGCCTAACACACCGGGCGACCAGTCTGGTGGTGCAACCAGACCCGACAAGGTGATATTCCACCTGTTGACGACCACGCCAATCACAACCATTGCCAGAGCAAACATAACGAGCGGTTTCCGCTTGCACAGATTGGGTATGAGCAGGATGACTGCCGGAGCCAAGCCACCCAATAGGATTTCTACCCCCCAGAACGTTGTAGTATAGGGTGTGGTGGCATGTAACCGGGAGAGGATGTCTGCTGTAGCAGGGGAATTACTATAGTATGAAGTTGCAGCCCAGTCCCATATCTTGATGTACAGGTATCCGAGGGTGATGAAGCCAATTGTTCTGGTTACGTTTTTACATATCGTGTCTGGCAGGAATTGCTGGCGCCGAAGCAGACCGACGATCATACTCGCGAGCATAGTGAGTGACATGCCGCCCGCTATTGCGGAAATGATGAACATGACAGGCAGGGAAGGCTTGAACCAGATAGCGCGCCCGCTGAGCACACCATAAGTCGCTCCCAGGGACGACTGGTGCAGCAGGGAAAGGCCCATACCGATCACAGCCAGGATGGGTGTCAGGCGATGAGCAAAGTGACCGATTTGGTGCAGACGCGGCCATCGTTTACCCAGGCGGGAATCTCCCGCCACTGCCAATACCTCTAGCAACAGTACGGTGGAATACAGGATCACGCACCAGGTGATCTCCCAGAGCACAGAATGAACATTCCAGTAGACCAGGGGATGCCAGAAGCGGTCCGGGCGGCCGATGTCCATGGCCAGGGCTAACATTGCTGACGAGTAACCCAGGAAACCAATGAACACTGCAGGGCGCGCCAATACTGCCAAAGGCTTAATGCGGAACAGGTAAACTGCCGCCGAGAAAGTGAATGCACCTGCCCCCAGTGCAATCGCTGAGAGATCCAGGGTGATCCATAATCCCCAGGGGACTCGATCGCTTAGACCCGTGACTTGTAGTCCTCTCACCAGGACGATGATCATGCCAATCACGCCAATGGTGAAAGTTGTGGTCAGAGAGATCAACCAGGTACTGAGTGGGCTGCGCGATAAGCGGGTAGCGAGAGTGTTTGCTGTCATGTCAACTTCTCCCGTTCGTGGGACGAACATAATGAACTTTTGGCTGCGTACCCCACTCTTCGCGCAGGCGGAAAGTTTCATGTTCTTTCAGGTATTTTGTGACGGGGCTCTCAGCGTCGAAGATATTACCAAAGATACGGGCACCTACCGGGCAGGCATTGACGCAGGCGGGTGTAGCTGCGCGGTCAACACCCGGGGTAAGGCTTTGCGACAGGCCGCGGTCGATGCGTTGCACGCAGAACGTGCATTTTTCCACGACGCCGCGCGGGCGTCGTTCTACCTCGGGCGAACCCCACTGCGGCACATTCAGATTTTCGTTTTCTGAGGGACGCCAATTGAATCGCCTTACATCGTAAGGGCAGGCTACCTGGCAGTAACGGCAACCGATACAACGATCATAGTCCATGGCTACAATGCCATCTGCGCGGACCCAGGTCGCTCCGACCGGACACACGCGTGTGCAGGGCGCTTCCTGGCAGTGCTGGCAGGGGCGGTTCATGTAGAAATCTACGCCTACCTCGGTACGTTCCGGGAAGACAATATTCCAACGCATTTCGTCATCCGGCACGTCATTTACTGCCTGGCAGGCCTTGACACAATAACCGCATCCGATACAACGGGACAGGTCGATTACCATATTCCATTGGTATTTCGATATTTCATCCCCATGGCCATTGTTGTGCGTATCTCGCCCAATTCCCTGAACAGCATCCGACGAGAACGGGCCGGAAATAACCAACTGGGTCAGCGCAGCGGTTGCAAGGGTCGCTCCACCGATTTTCAACATGTCCCTGCGGCTGAGCAATGGATTCTCTTTGGAATTAGTTTGGGCTTCGCCTTCATCGCCTGGTTTCGGTGTGTTTTTTTTGTCTTCCATAACCTGCCTCTTACTTGGACCCGGGCGATTGATGGTTGTTTTTAGCGGGCTTCTCTTTTTTTACTTTGCTCATCACTTGGCGAACTCCGGCCTTGACCCGGTCTACGAAGCGTTCGATAGAAACCACGACTTTTTCCAGTTGTTCATCGAGGATATCGTCATCAGAAACAAGATTGTTTTCATTGTCCAGGTCGATCTCTGCCTCTTCAGCTGTCTGTCGCCGATTGCGTCCCAGGTAATAGACTGTAATGCCGCCAAATACGATGCCGATAATGCCACCCTGGAATAA
>CAZLOC010000162.1:0-8512 GCA_964560935.1 uncultured Anaerolineaceae bacterium
ATGGCCTGCACCCTGTCTTTGTGCATGGTCTCGCAGTAGACGCGCATGATGGGCTCAGTGCCGCTGAAACGGATCAGCAGCCAGCCGCCATCTTCCAGGCGGAATTGGAAGCCGTCCACGGTAATCAATTCAGTGACTTTCAACCCGCCTATGGTTTTGGGTTTGGCCGCCAGAATCTTCTCTTCGCGGGCGGAGCGGTCGCCGGAGAAGGGGGTGTCGACGCGGTCGTAGTAGTGCTCGCCGCCGACTTTGTCGAAGAGCAGCTTAAGCAGTTCGGTCGGTTTCTTGCCGGTGCGCACCATGAAATCGAGCATGTATAGCCCGGCCAGGATGCCATCGCGCTCGGGCACGTTGCCGCGGAAGGCATAACCACCGCTTTCTTCACCGCCGATCAGTCCGTCCAGTTCGAGCATCTTGGGGGCTACATACTTGAAACCAACGCCTGTCTCGACTACTTTTACGCCATAGATCTTTCCGAGTTTGTTGAGCATGGTGGTGGTTGATAGGGTTTTGACGATCGGACCGCGCAAACCGCGTACTTCCAACATATAGTAAGCCAGCAAACCGAAGGCGCGTAACTGGTCAATGAATTTGCCATTCTCGTCGCCAAAACCGACGCGATCGGCGTCACCGTCGGTGATCAGCAGCACGTCGGCCTTGTTGTCAATCGTGGCCTGCAAGCCAACGTCCACATTGGGCTGGATCGGTTCAGGGCGCTTCATTTCGGGGAAGCTGGGGTTGCGCGTATTGTGGATTTCGATGACTTTGGTCTTGCCGCCGGCCAGCAGGCGGGTGAACCAGCCGGCGCCGTTGCCCCACATGGCATCCACCATCACGGTAAAGCCAGCATCTTTGATGGGCTGCAGGTCGATCAGGTCTTTGAGATGCTCGATATAGGCGATGGCGGCATCGAATTTGACGATGGAACCGTCGGCTTCGGCCTCCTTGTAGGCCTTGCGTTTGACTTCGGCGACATCTTGAGGGATCAGCGCTTCGATTTTCTTCAGGCCATCTGGGTCGATGGCGCCGCCGTTCTCGTCGCGCACCTTGAAGCCGTTATCGGTGGGCGGGTTGTGTGATGCGGTGATATTGACCGCTCCAACGGCTTTCTTGTCCACTACGGCGTACGAGATAACCGGCGTGGGCGATGCGCCGTCTGTCAACCAGACCATGAAGCCATTGGCAGCCAGCACTTCGGCTGCCGCGGCAGCAAAATGTTCACCGCTAAAGCGCATGTCGTGACCGACGACGACAGATTGTCCTTGTTTACCTTGTTCTAAGAGATAGTTAGAAAAACCCTGTGCGCAGCGCCGTACGTTGTCGAAGGTGTAATCCTCCGCGACAACACCGCGCCAGCCGTCGGTGCCAAATATGATAGTTGTTGACATCAAATGCTCCTTGGTATTAGATAATAGCGGGAGTATTATAACAGTACATCATTCTACGAGCTTTTTCCTGGTTTGGAAAGTTCAGCTATCATTCCTCCCAATCTCTCCACCGCCCGCTCAATCGGATAAGACCAGGCAGCCGCGTTCAAGCGGATGAAATTCGAGAATTGGTTGGTGGGAGAGAATAAATATCCGGGGGTAATGGTAATGTTGTTTTGTAGAGCAAGTTTGTAAATTTCGAGCGAGTCTACATTTTCAGGAAGCTGCACCCAAAGGACGAATCCCCCGGTTGGACGGGTGACACGCGTCTCGGGTGGGAAGTAGCGTGTGACTGCTTGTGACAGCAAATTCACATTGTTCGCATATTCTCGCCGGATGGTGCGCAAATGGTGGTCATATCCGCCGCTTTCTAAAAATTCAGCGATTACCATTTGTGACAGGGTAGCCGTTGCGGTGCTGCTGGTGAATTTGAGCCATTCCACTTCGGCTTTATAACGTCCCGGCGCAGTCCATCCGACTCGCAAGGCGGGACTGATATCCTTGGAGAACGATGAGCACAACATGACCAACCCCTGGTTGTCGTAGGCTTTGGCGACCTGGGGCCGTTTGTCTGTGAAGTAGATTTCACCGGAGACATCGTTCTCGATCAAGGGAATGCCGTGAACGGCCAGTAGTTCAACCAATTCTTTTTTCTTTTCATCAGGGATGCAACTGCCCAGTGGGTTGTTGAAATTCGAGATGACCAGCACCGCTTTGATGGGATTGTGCTCGATCGCAAATTGCAGCGCATCCATGCTAATGCCGTCCCGTTGGTGAGTAGGAATTTCGAGCGCGCGCAACCCGTGTACTTCCAAACTCTGCAGCGTACCGAAGTACATTGGCGATTCGATGGCTACAATATCCCCCGGTTTACAGACAGCGTGCAGGCACAGGTCAATGGCCTCGATGCCGCCAGATGTGATGACCAGGTCGTTGGGTGAAAAATGACAACCATAATTCAGGGCGCGCTGCGCGATCTGTACGCGCAGTTCTTCCAACCCCGGCGGTAGTTCGTACTGGTGCGCCTTTTCGCCAGATTGACGGGCCAAACGTGATAGGATGCGATTTAGCCGGTCAGTCGGAAGCAGCTCCAGATTCGGCATCGCCGCGCCGAGTTGGACCAGGTCTGGGTTAAGCGCATCCCTTATGACCATCATCATCAGTTCATGCAGGCTGACATGGCTTGGGTCCGGCCCTGGCGAAGAGATCTCGGGTTCAGGTAGCTGGCTGGTTTCCGGTGCGCGCACGTAATATCCTGATTGCGGTCGCGACTCGATCATGCCCCTGTTTTCCAGGACAAGATAAGCCTGTAACACAGTGCTAATGCTGACACCCTTCTGTTTGCTCATCTGGCGCACCGATGGGATGCGTTCACCAGCCCGATATGTGCCTTGATGAATTAATACGGTAATGCTGCTGGCAATTTCCTCGTACAGGAAAGGGTCTTGTGATTTTCTTGGGGTCATTCCTTGCTCCGGCCTATGAGATGGGTGAATACAGTTTCATCTAGCTTGTATCAGTACAGTATATTCTAACACAAACTGTACCGGTTACAATTCGTTTTTTCTGCATCTGTACTGATGTATTGAATTTGTGGATAATGTAAATGTCAGGCGTTTATTTTCAAGGAGACAAGAAATGGACACAAATTTCAAAGAACAGCCTAAGACCAAAATCCACATGCGCCGTAATGACTTTCAGTATATGCGCACAGCCAGACCTGGCTCTACCTTGTTTTGTGATACCGGCGTTTTATGGGTTACACAAGCTGGTGATCAACGAGACTATGTCCTTCAGCCAGGAGAAAAGATGGTTGTCACCCGGCGTGGCAAAGTTCTGATTGAAGCCGTGCAAGATGCTGACCTGCTTGTGGCCTAGTCGGGTCAATACCTGAGCTAACTTACGCTAGGAAAATTGGACTGACCGTTTTTCTCCTCCTCCTCGGTTAGCGTTTCCTGCGTTAGTCAAATCCAACGCACCCTGAACCATCAGGGTGCGTTGTGCCTCTTTATCAAACTTCTCCAGTTCTCAAATGGCGACGAATGACGGTCTCAATTAAATGGACTGTATTTTCATCCCCCGCCTCGAACCGGTGGATATTGGGATCGTCTTCTTTGAACCAGTTGGCCTGACGCCGGACAAAGATACGTGTCGCGCGTCTCATCTCGACCTTGGCCTGCTCCACGTTTAACTGGCCGTTTACAACCCGGATACATTCCCGGTACCCGATCGCCGACATGGTCGGCAATTCAGGAGAATACCCTTTATCCAGCAGCGATTTGACTTCGTTTACAAACCCGGCTACGAACATGGCCTCGATGCGTTCATCGATGCGTTGATAGAGTTCTGCGCGTGGACGTTTCAACCCGATCGTCAGCAGGTTGTACGGCGAGCTGCCTTGTCCACGTTGAGTCGAGAAAGGCTGTCCGGTCGTCAGAATGACCTCCAGCGCGCGAATAGTGCGTCTTAAATTGCGGGCATCGATTTTAGCGGCAGAGGTTGGGTCAATACGTTTCAAGCCTTCGTGTAACCAATATATCCCCTTTTCTTCGGCCAACCGCTCCAAAACCCCACGCAGACGCGGGTAAGGTTCTACTTCCGGTGGCGTCCAGCCCTCGGTTACAGCCCGAACGTATTGCCCCGTCCCACCGACCAGGAATGGCAGCCTGCCGCGCGCGAGAATGTCGGCGATGGTTTTTGCGGCCGCCTGCTGGAACAGGGCCAGCGACCAGGTTTCATCGGGGTCAGCCACATCAATCAGGTGATGGGGAACGCGCGCTCGTTCTTCGGGAGTGGGCTTAGCCGTGCCGATGTCCATGCCACGGTAGAACAAGCGCGAATCGGCGGAGACGATCTCGCCACCCAGCCGCTCGGCCAGTTGGATGGCGAGTTCGGTCTTGCCGACAGCAGTCGGGCCGATGAGGAGGACTAGGGGATGCTTTACCATACTATGTGTTATGGGTATAAAGTATCATATATATTGCCTTCCCGCGACGATCCTGAATGTTCTACCTCCAAGTATACTTGGATACAATCGCTTGCAAGTGATCGGATTTGCGTCTATACTTTCTAGTATCAGTAGATCACGAAATGGCTGGGAGAAGCCCGAAAATGGGGGTGCGGAGCGGGCGTACGCCCGCTCCGCACCCCCATTTTCGGGTATTTTTTCAACTTTCGTGAAGTATTGAATATCTACTTTTTGTGCAAAGGAGATCCTTATGAGTACCGTTCGAGATATTATCCGCAAGAAGGGTAGTGAGATCTGGTCCATTGCACCGGATGCCACGGTTTATGAGGCCATGCAGTTAATGGCTGATAAAAATGCCGGCGCATTGTTGGTAATGACGGGAGATCGAGTAGATGGCATTATTTCCGAACGTGACTGTATCCGCAAGATGGATTTACAGGGACGCACATCGCGGCTTACCAAGGTGAGCGATATCATGACAAGCGATGTAATCTCGGTACAAGGGACTGAAAAACTTGAGGATTGCATGGCCACCATGCTCGAGAAGAATATTCGTCACTTACCTGTGTATGCCGGGGAACAACTTTTAGGCTTGATTTCTGTCCGTGATGTGCTCAGGGAAGTTGTCGATGTGCAAAAATCCCTGATCGCCCAGCTGGAACGCTTTATTACGGGTGGTGGGCGCTGATGCAAGAGTGGGCGATTGCCGAGTTACAACAGAAGATGTCTTCCGGCGAGTTGACGAGCCGTCAGCTCGCTGAAATGTATCTCAGCCGCATTGCATTGATCGATGAAGGGGGACCAGCGCTCAACTCAATTTTAGAATTGAACCCAGACGCACTCGTCATTGCTGAAAACCTGGACGCCGAGCGCAAGGCGGGTAATTTGCGCGGTCCGTTGCACGGCATCCCTGTGTTGATCAAGGGGAATATCGACACCTTCGACCGCATGACCACCGCCGCCGGTTCGCTGGCATTGGAGGGCACTGTTGCGTTGCAGGATGCCTTCCTGGCGGAGCGATTGCGCGAGGCTGGCGCCCTGATCTTGGGCAAGACCAACCTCTCCGAATGGGCCAATTTCCGTGGCAAAAACTCGACCAGTGGCTGGTCCAGCATCGGTGGGCTGACGCGTAACCCGTACGCGCTCGACCGTTCGGCTTGCGGTTCTTCATCCGGCTCGGGGGCAGCTGTGGCGGCCAACCTGTGCGCGGCGGCGGTCGGGACCGAAACAGACGGCTCGATCATCTGTCCCGCGCAGACCAATGGCATTGTGGGCATCAAGCCGACTGTGGGGCTGATCAGCCGTTCCGGGATCATTCCCATCTCTCACAGCCAAGATACGGCTGGGCCGATGGCGCGAACGGTAGCAGATGCAGCGGCATTGCTGGGGGCGATGACAGGGGTCGATGAACGGGACACAGCTACGATGTCCAGCAAGGAGCGTGCGTACGAGGACTACACACAGTTCCTCGACCCGAACGGTCTCAAGGGAGCACGTATCGGCGTGGCGCGTAGTCTGTTCGGAACTGATAAGCGCGTCTTGAAGATCATAGAGTCTTGTCTGGAAACGATAAAGTCATTGGGCGCGGAACTCGTCGATCCGGTGGATATGGCTTCCAGCGATAAGTTTGGCAAGAGCGAGTTGGAGGTGCTTTTTTATGAATTCAAGGCGGACTTGAAGGCTTACCTTGCCAACCGTGGACGCATGGTGAAAGTGCATTCTTTGAAAGATGTGATCCAGTTCAATGAGGAGAATCGCGAGCGCGTTATGCCCTATTTCGGGCAGGAACGGATGGAAGGGGCGCAGGAGAAGGGTTCGTTGAAGAGCAAAAAGTATTTGAACGCTTTGGAAAAGAACCAACGTTTGTCTCGCGCTGAAGGAATTGACGCCGTGTTGAAGGAGCACAGCCTGGATGCAATCGTGTGTCCGTCCGGTGGGCCGGCCTGGATGATCGACCTGATCAACGGCGACGGCGGCCACAATTGGGATATGGACAGCACCTCGTATGCGGCGGTGGCGGGGTATCCGCACATCACAGTTCCAGCGGGGTATATCTTTGGTTTACCGGTTGGCATTTCGTTCTTTGCGGGCGCCTGGCAGGAACCAACGCTCATCAGACTTGCTTATGCTTTCGAGCAGGCAACGAAAGTCCGTGTACCGCCGAAATTTTTGCCGACTGCAAATTTGAGTCATTAAATTTGGACGTTGATCAGCGCGGATATCGCCGATTTTTTTTCTGCGATTATCAGCGTAAATCAGCGTCCGGACCTTTTGCTTGTCAATTTACTCATTTCAGCCTATACTCCCAATATCGGAGTGTTCATGTCTGAATTTGATCTTGCCCCCCTACAAGAAATCTTACAACCTTATACTCCGCTTGGTCGGTCAGGTCTCCTGCCTGCTCTGCATGCTGCCCAGAAACATTTCGGCTGGTTGTCCCAGGAAGTCGCCGCCGAAGTTGCCGCTGCGCTCAAAGTCCCGCTTGCCGACGTGCATGGCGTGATCGAATTTTACGCGCTGTTCTACAACGAACCGGTCGGCCGGCGTATGATCCGGGTCTGTACCGACGTGGCCTGCGCGCTCAAAGGCGCAGATGACATACTGCATCATCTATGCGCCCATCATGGCATCCAGCCGGATCAGACCACACCGGATGCTGCCACCACTATCGAACATGCTCCCTGCCTCGGCCTGTGCGAACACGCCCCCGTCGCGCTGCTGGACGAACAGGCTGAGACAAATATCGATCTCCAGGCGGGATCCTACGAACTGGGCATCCCGTCTTCGCGTGTATTCGGCACATTGCGCGAGCTGACCCGTAATTGCGGACATGGTACGACCAGTTTGCAGTCCTATGGCGATTATTCCGCCTTGCGAAAAGCGCAGACCATGCAGCCCTCGGAGGTGATCGCTGAGATCAAAGCAGCGGGATTGGTCGGGCGTGGCGGCGCGGCTTTTCCGACCGGGGTCAAGTGGGAAGGCGCAGCGGACGCCCCGGGCGACGAGAAATACGTCATCTGCAACGCGGACGAGTCCGAGCCGGGCACGTTCAAGGACCGCATTCTGCTGCTCGATGATCCGCACAGCACCATCGAGGGGATGTGCATTGCCGCTTATGCAATCGGTGCGACTAAAGGCTATATTTACCTGCGCGGCGAGTATCCCTACATTCTGCCTCTACTGGAAAATGCTCTGGCCGAAGCCCGTGAAGCGGGTTATCTCGGCAGGGTGTTTGACATCGAAATCCGCGTAGGCGCTGGCGCATACATTTGCGGCGAAGAGACGGCATTGTTCGAGTCCATCGAAGGCAAGCGCGGTTTCCCGCGCGTTAAGCCGCCGTTTCCCACGACGCATGGATTGTTCGGCAAGCCGACCGTCATCAACAACGTCGAGACACTCTGCAATGTACCGCTCATCATCGAAAAAGGCTCAGCGGAATATCGCAAGATCGGCACGGAGAAATCGCCGGGGCCGAAACTTTTCTGTGTTTCCGGTGACGTTGCCAGACCGGGACTGTACGAGGTTCCCTTCGGCGTGACGCTGCGTGAATTGCTCGATATGGCGGGTTGTGACTCCTTCCAAGCAGTGTTGTTTGGCGGCGCTGCGGGCGCATTTGCCACTCCCGATCACCTGGACGTGAGACTGACCTTCGAAGACCTGCGCGCTGCCGGGCTGCCGCTCGGCTCTGGTGTGGTGATGGTTTTCGATGAAACGCGTGATTTGCGCGATACTCTGTCTCGTCTGGGCAAGTTCTTCGCGCACGAATCCTGCGGCAAGTGCTATCCCTGCCAGTTGGGCACCCAGCGCCAGATGGAAATCCTTGATCGCATCGCTGTTGGAAAGATGATAGAAGGCGATTTAGAGCGCTTGCAGGACGTCGGCTGGACGATGACAGATGCGTCCCTGTGCGGGCTGGGCCAGACGGCTGCCAGCGCGGTACTGTCGGCGATGAAGCAGTTTCCAGAGTTATTCGGAGAAGCCTAACCGCAAAGCCCGCTAAGAGCGCGAAGGTAAATAAAAAGGTTTCCTTTGCGTCCTTTGTGAGCTTAGCGGTTCGTTTGGAGAAATTTATGGGAATTCAGTTAGAGATCGATGGTCAAGAAGTAACCGTTGAACC
>CAZLOC010000163.1:0-3384 GCA_964560935.1 uncultured Anaerolineaceae bacterium
TCAGCCGCGATGAGCTCAAACAACACGAAATGCGTGTAGGGGGCTACGATGACGAGCGCCTGCGTTACTTCATCGGCGATGTGCGTGACCAGGAGCGCTTGGTCCGCGCCATGCACGGTGTGGACATCGTTGTCCATGCCGCCGCGCTCAAACAGGTCCCGGCTTGCGAGTACAACCCGATGGAAGCCATCAAGACCAACATTATGGGTACCAGCAATGTGGTTGAGGCCGCCCTGGATGCAGGCGTCGAAAAAGTGCTGGCGCTCAGCACCGATAAGGCCGTCAACCCAGTCAACCTGTATGGCGCAACCAAGCTGGCGGCAGAAAAACTGGTCATTCAGAGCAATGCCTATGCTGCCGGGACAGCCACGCGCTATTCTTGCGTTCGTTATGGCAACGTAGTGGGCAGCCGCGGCTCGGTTGTGCCCTTGTTTCTCAAACAGCGCGCCAGCGGCAAAGTCACGATCACCGATGACCGCATGACCCGCTTCTGGCTTTCGTTGGAACAGGGCGTGCATTTTGTCATCAACTGTATCGAGCAGATGGAAGGCGGTGAAGTCTTCGTGCCGAAAATCCCCAGTACTACCATTGTTGATCTGGCAAAGGCCATTGCACCCGAAGCCGAGATCGAGATTATAGGTATCCGTCCGGGTGAGAAATTGCACGAAGTGCTCATTTCCGAAGACGAGGCCCGTAGTACGGTTGAGCGCGAAAACATGTTCATCGTAAAGCCGCCCGAAACACTCTGGAAACGCGATATGACCTACGAAGGAAAATCCTTACCCGATGGCTTCCGTTATTCCAGCGACAACAATAGCGAATGGCTTGACCTCGAAGGCATCAAGCGGTTCGTTGCGCCTTTTGAAGTGCTTTTCGCTTCAGGAAAACTAGAAGGATAACGATTGGCTCGCGCCGCCGCCGAGAGTATCTTATGAGAATCCTTGTGACGGGCGCTAGCGGTCTCCTGGGTCTCAATCTCAGTTTGGGGATGATTGAGACCCATACTATCGTGGGTGTTGACCGGAACAAGTTAACAGGGACTCCCTTTGAGATTGTCAAAGCGGACCTGCTCGAAGCCGGAGCCTGCTCCCGTTTAATCGACGAGGTCCAGCCCGATGCGATCATCCACACCGCTGCCAACGCGAACGTGGATGCCTGCGAATCCGACCCGGAAGGCGCGCGCCTGCTCAACGCGGAATTCCCCGGCCAGTTGGCTGAACTCTGTGCACAGCGTGGTGTCCGTATGATCCACATTTCCACGGATGCAGTCTTTGATGGGACGAAGGACAGCATATACACAGAGAACGACAGCCCCAACCCCTTAAGTATCTACGCCCGGACCAAACTGGATGGCGAAAACGCGGTTTTGTCAGGAAATTCTGCCGCTGTTGTGGCACGGGTTAATTTCTTTGGTTGGAGCCTGAGTGGTGGACGCTCACTTTCGGAGTTCTTTTTCAACCACTTACGTGCAGGCAAACCCTGCAACGGCTTTACGGATGTCTGGTTTTGTACTATGTTCGTCGGTGATTTGGCAGACACCCTGGTCAGTATGTTGGAGAAGAATTTGTCGGGACTGTACCATGTTGTTGGGTCCGAAGCACTTACGAAGTATGACTTCGGTGTGAGAATCGCCCGTCAATTTGGATTTGACGAAAAGCTGATCCGCCCCATTTCCGTCGAGGCATCCGGTCTGACGGCCAAACGTTCTCGAAAATTGCGGCTGTCTGTCCACAAGCTGTCCACAGATTTGGGTCTCGAAATCCCCGGCGTATCCACCGGAATCCAGAAGTTTTATACACAGTACGCACAAGGTTATCCACAGAAAATGCGGAGTTATCAACAGGTTTAGAGATTAGAGACTAGAAAATAGAGATTAGTTCTTCTCTATGAGACTGCTCTCTGATCTCCGTTCTCTACTCTCTGGAGGAAAAATGGAAATCAGAATCGGCAACCGCACTATCGGCCCTGACCACCCGACCTACTTCATCGCGGACATTGCTGCCAATCACGATGGCGACCTAGATCGGGCCAAGCTGCTCATCCGCCTGGCGAAAGAAGCGGGTGCGGACGCAGCCAAATTCCAGAACTTTAGCGCTCCCAAGATTGTTTCGGATTATGGCTTCAAAGCCATGAGCGGTGGCCAGGTTTCGCACCAGGCAACCTGGAAGAAGTCTGTGTTCGAGGTTTACCAGGGCGCATCGATTCCGTTCGAATGGAGTCTGACCTTGGGAGAGGAATGCAATGAGGTCGGGATTGACTATTTCTCTTCACCGTACGATTTTGAATCCATCGATTTCCTTGATCAGTACGTAGAGATGTACAAGGCCGGTTCCGGCGAAATCGACTGGATCGAAGCGCTGGAGCGTATGGCCAGCAAGGGCAAACCGTTTTTTGTTGCCACCGGTGCCTCGACCATTGGTGAAGTGCAGAAGGCTGTGCATGCTATTTTGAAAATCAACAAACAACTGGTACTAATGCAGTGCAATACCAACTACACCGCCAGCCCGGACAACTACGATCACCTGCACTTGAACGTTCTCAAAACCTACGCCACGATGTTCCCGGATGTAATTCTGGGTCTCTCAGACCATACCCACGCGGTTGCCCCGGTTGTGGGAGCAGTTACACTAGGCGCGCGCGTGATCGAGCGCCACTTCACCGACAGCAATGATCGCGAAGGCCCGGACCATAAGTTTGCGATGGATCCCGACAAATGGGCGAATATGGTGGAGGAAACCCGCTTGTTGGAGCGCGCTCTCGGTTCGCCAGACAAATTCATCGCGGGGAATGAGCAAGATACCCAGGTAGTCCAGCGTCGCTGCCTGCGCGCTGCGCGCGACATCAAGGCCGGTGAGGTTTTCACTCGCGACATGATCGACGTGTTACGTCCCGCTACACCCGGTGCGATCAAGCCGGATCAAATTCCGAATGTGATTGGCACCAAGGCGTTGAATGACATGCCAATGGGAAAAGAATTGAACTGGACGGACCTCGGAGCATAAGATTTCAAGTTTTCCAGCGTCAGGTGTCAAGACTGCTCTTGATACCTGCACGTGGTACTTGACACGTGAAACATGGCACGGATTTTATATTTCTCCAACGACTATTGCACTCACGATTACCGCTTTCTCTCTGCAATTCGAGATGGCGGGCATGAGGTATTCCACGTCCGGTTGGAGGGCAATCTGCGGCAAACGGAAGATCGTCCCGTGCCCAATGGCGTGGAAATCGTCCCATGGGCAGGCGGAAAAGACAAATTCCGTTGGCCTGACTTACCAAAGTATGTGTTGAGTTTGAGACGTGTCATAAGGCAGATAAAGCCCGATTTGATCCATGCTGGGCCAATCCAAACTTGTACTTTTATCGCCGTACTGACAGATTTTC
>CAZLOC010000163.1:3484-8507 GCA_964560935.1 uncultured Anaerolineaceae bacterium
CTGCCACGCTGGTATCATTGGGCTGACGTATTCATCAGCCCGTCGCACGTGGACGGTTCGTCGGTCTCGCTAATGGAAGCGCTGGCTTGCGGCCTGCCCTGCTTGGTTTCGGATATCCCGGCCAATCAAGAATGGGTGACTGAAGGCGAGAATGGCTGGCTGTTCCCCGACGGTGACGTAGATGCGCTGGCGGCGAAGATCTTGCAGGCCATGGACCAGCGCAAATCTTTGCTCAAAATCGGCAGCGCAGCGCGCACTGTGGCAGAAGAGCGCGCCGATTGGAAGAAGAATTCTGCCAAACTGATGCAGGCCTACCAACAGGCTTTGCAAATAAAGTAGATTCAGGAGGTTCCTATGGTATTCGCACTGATTCTAGCTTTGGCCATCGCCATCGTTGCAGTCCTTTTTGCGCTCGAAAACACCATGATGGTCACCGTCTCGTTTTTCGGCTATGCGGTAGACGGCTCACTGGCGTTGTTCATCCTGATTTCTGTGGGCATCGGCGTGCTGATCGGCGTGCTCATGATGACTCCCGGCCGCATTAAGAGCAGCCTGTCCAATGCGCGCAACCGCAAGAAGATCAGCTCGTTAGAGACCAGTCTGGACGAGCATAAGGCAAAATTATCTCAGGCGGAGAAACCGCAACCAGTCAAACCGGAAGAAATCGAATAGCCTAATGTCGCCTCTTGTGGTTGCCATTATCCAGGCGCGGATGAGTTCATCCCGTCTGCCTGGAAAAGTGCTGCTGGATATCGCCGGAGGGCCGATGCTGGCGCGTGTGGTCGCGCGGACTTCAAGGGCGGCGTCCGTCCACCAGGTGCTCGTGGCGACGACCACAGAGGCTTCAGACGACCCCGTAGCTGCTTGCTGCGATTCGATGGGCATTGCCTACACCCGGGGGGGGATGTACAATGTGCTCGACCGTTATTATCAGGCCGCCTCACAATCCAAAGCGGACGTGGTTGTGCGCATCACCGCCGATTGCCCGGTTATTGACCCGGTTTTGATCGACGACTGTGTCAACGCGTTGCTGGAAGGTTCCTTTGACTTTACCTGCAACCGCTTGCCGCCGCCATTCACACGAACCTATCCTATCGGCCTCGATACCGAAGTCTGTACCTTTGCGGCCCTGGAAAACGCCTGGAGTGAATCGACTGGAACTTTCCACCGCGAGCACGTGATGCCTTATCTCTACGAGGGTGTGGAGCTGAAAGCCGTCAGCAGTCAGCTTTCAGCGGGGTTTTCCCAGCGCGGATTCAAAATCGCTCAACGTCATCATGTCACTGATTATGGCACTTATCGCTGGACGGTAGATACGCCCGAAGACCTGGAATTCATGCGCCAGATTTATGCCCGTTTTGATGGCCGCGATGACTTTTCATGGAAGGAAGTTTTGGATTTGATCCACGCTGAGCCTGATTTGATGAAGATCAACGCAAGCGTCAAACACAAAACACTCAAAGACATAGATGAGCGTGCTACTGGTACTGCTCACTGAACACTGATGCCACTGATCACTTTATTCTCCGCTCCCAAACCCTACACGGACCCGCACATTGCAACCATCCAGCGCAATGCGATTAAATCTTGGACTTTGTTGTCAGATGTCGAAGTTTTGCTTATCGGCGATGAAAAGGGTATGGCAGAAGTGGCGGATGAACTTGGTGTAAAACATCTTCCAAATGTGAAATGCACTGAAAATGGCACGCCGTTGGTCTCGTCCATGTTTTATCTCGCCAGAGAATCCAGCAAAAGCGACCTGCTCTGCATCATCAATACGGACATGATTCTCATGCCCGATTTCGTCAAAGCGGCTCAACTCTGTAGGTCGCGTTTTAAACGTGACCTACCAAACTTTGTCATCCTCAGCCAGCGCTGGGATTTGGACATCACGCAATCGCTCGATTTCTCCGGTGATTGGCAAAACCGTCTTCAGTCCACGGTCCATCGTCAGGGTTCTCTCCACCGTCCCGCTGGAAGCGATTTCTTCCTCTTCCCCCGCACATGCTACACCGAAATCCCTGACTTCGCCATCGGCCGCGCCGGCTGGGACAATTGGATGATCTACAAAGCCCGCCAGGAGAAATGGCCGGTGATCGACTGTACGCCCTCGGTCATGATTATTCATCAAAATCATGATTACAGTCATTTGCCGGACGGCAAGTCCCATTACACCCACCCCGAAACGGACGAGAATATCCGTCTCGCTGGCGGTCCCGCCGTGGTGCGCTATACTATCCTGGATGCCACGCATCGCTTGATGGACGGGAAACTCGTCCGCCCGGCGTTTAGCAGCCTGCGCTTCTGGCGTGGTATGGAATTGTTTTTACGCAAGATTGTCTTTTTCTTGCCTGAAAATGTGGTTGAGAATATCGTCCGCCCCAAGCGGTGGAAGAAGCGTTTTAAGAAATTGTTCAAATAACAAATATAATTTGTTGGTCGAGTAGGCGGCGTTTTACCGCCGTATCGAGACCAACGTGTAATTTGAACACAATAAATTTTCAAGGAATTCACTGGTCTCGATACGCCCCGACGAACACGGGGCTACTCGACCAGCGGTGCTTGTGGTGAATAAATGAGAAAAGGCCAAAACCCTGCCAAATTTGTCAAAGACGTCGCCAGGCCCGAGCGCATCACCGCCGCCATGCTGACCTACATCCCGTTCCTCAGCGGATTCTACGCTGAGACCCTCGACGTACTCAAAGTCAGCCTGGACTCGATGCGCACGGATGCGGGCCTGCCTTTCGACCTGCTGGTCTTCGACAATGGCTCCTGCCCCGAAGCTCGCGATTACCTCATCAAAGAAAAAGAAGAAGGACGCATCCAGTACCTGATCCTGTCTGAGAAGAACGTTGGCAAAGGCGGCGCCTGGAACGTAATCCTGGCGGGCGCTCCCGGTGAGATCATCGCCTACGCGGACAGCGACGTGCTGTTCTCGCCGAATTGGTTGGCGCGCTCGGTCGAAATCCTGGAAACCTTCCCCCACGTCGGCATGGTGACCGCGCGTCCCTTCCGCACACCGCCGGAGTTCTACAGCGCCACCCTCGATTGGGCGCGCGAAAATGCTACGCTCGAAGAGGGACAATTCATCCCTTGGGAAACCTTCCTCGAGTTTAATCTTTCACTCGGACAGACCGAAGAGGAAAACGTGAAAGTTTATCAAGAGACTAGAGATTGGAGAATAACTTATGATGTGTCATTGCGAGGAGCGGAGCGACGAAGCAATCTCCCAATTAACGAGGAGACTGCTTCGCAACAAACGCTCGCAGTGACACCTGATAAAGTTGTCGCTTATGCTGGCGCATCCCACTGGCAGTTCACCGCCTACAAATCTACGCTGCAACAATTCCTGCCCTTCGAAATGGACAAGCCCATGGGCCAGGTCCGCCAGTTGGACAAACGCATGAACGACGCAGGCTTACTGCGGCTGATGGTCTCCGACCCGCTGGCGATGAATATGTCCAATACGCTGGGGTATTTGCGTGGAGAGTTGGGGGTGGAACAGCCGCAAAAGAAATCATCGCTTGGCAAGCGCGTGCTGGAACTTGCTCCGGTCAAAAAGGTTTTGCTGGCGGTGTATAACAAGATTTTCAACTGGTATTATTCATGAGTACTTCCGCTGGTTGAGTAGCCCTGAGCGCTCTTTGCGAGGGGCATATCGAAACCAGCAAGTAACATGTAAATTTTACGTTTGTTGGTTTCGATACGGCGGAGGTTAAGTGGCCTTGTAGAATTGTATCGAACCCGCCGCCTACTCAACCAACGGTTACAATGAGATTTTTACTATGGCCTGGATGTATATCCTTGAATGCGCGGATGGCTCTTATTATGTTGGTTCTACCAGGAATCTGGAGCAACGCATTTTTCAGCATCAACAAGGATTGGGCGCAAAATACACCTCGAATAGATTGCCTGTCAAGCTGGTTTATGGCGAAGAATACGATTGTGTCGCAGATGCCTACGCCAGAGAAAAGCAAGTGCAGGGTTGGCGCAGAGCAAAACGTGAAGCTTTGATAAACGGCGATCCAGAGCAGTTGCCTACACTTGCAAAGAAAATTTTTGACAAAAGTACAATAAACAAAGACAATTCGGTTGTTGAGTAGGGCAAGTGCTTTTCTCGCCCGTATCGAAACTGCCTGTATGAAATAGGATTTTCAATTTGATATTTCCAGAGAAAAAGCCATGACGCCATTCTTGTTTGTCTGCGGTTTCCCACTACTATTACCTTCAATAATTGGTACGATTATCTTAAGAAAATTTTGGGAAGATGAGTTAAGCCGCTTGACGGGATTCTTTACTTTAAAGCCAATTCTAGCTTATCCTATTTGGTTTGTTATTTTTGCGGTTTTTTTATTAACTAAACCCGATTCGTTAATGAGCACGATTACCTATGTTGGTGAAAATTTACCAATTGTGTTACTAGCCATTATTCCTGGGGTGTTATTAACAATAATTATTGTGGTTGTTTTTCAACGAGTATTCAAATCAAATAAATTTGCTTGGTTATTCTTATTAGGAGATGTGATTCGTTGGGGATACACACTGTATTGGTCAATAAAATTATCTGGGTCTTCACAAATCTATTACTTCATTGGTTTTCTACTTCCAAGCATTTATGCAGCTGTTGCCTTGTTTTTTGTCTATTATCGGCATAAATTTAGGCTAAGCAGTGAAACTTATTTAGTTGCACAAGAAGCCTCCAATAGTGTACAGTAGAAATTTATGACCAAACGTATCTTCATCTCCGCCGACCACGGCATGGCCATTATCTACTTCCTGCAAAGCGACGTTGTCCCAACGTTGCTGGATGCGGGCGTTGAAATTGTCCTGCTCACCGACGACGAAATCCAGTCTCAAATCTCCAGTCGCTTCGCCCGCCCCGGCCTAACCTTCGAAGGCTTGCGCCTGAAACAGGCCGAAGCCTACGCCAAAAAAGCCCGCCCGCGCTGGCAGTGGCTGCTGGCCTACCTGCGGCGCGTGGGCGGCTCGTGGCGCATCAACACCGAAGCCATGGACAGCCACA
>CAZLOC010000164.1:0-4941 GCA_964560935.1 uncultured Anaerolineaceae bacterium
CGTCCACCATGATGATGCGCGCGAAGGTTTCGTCGGGAAAGGGCAGTTTTTCGGTGTGCGAGCAGACCGGGCGCAAGTCGTCCTTTTGGCGGGCTTCGGACAGCATCTTGCAGGACAGGTCAACCACCACAATGGGGTTGGCTTTGCCGCTCATGAACTGCGCCACCCGTCCCGTGCCGCCGCCCGCGTCGAGCAACGCGCCAGAGACAGGCAGGTTTGCCAGCGCCCACATCTCCTGCGGGTCCTTGGGCGGGATGAAGATTTCGTAGAGCGGGGCGAGGAAATCGAAGTGATCAAAGATGGGCATGGGGTCTCCGTTCAGTTTTCGAGCCACTCCAGTAAATTTGCGATTTTTCCAACAGGCGCGGGACGAGAGGAGGCCAGGCAGAAATGCTCCACGCCCAGAAAGAGACGTTGTTTTTCTTCGGGTGCGTTCAGGATTGGGGACTCGCCCAACTGCGTGCAATGACAACGGATAGCGGCCATCTTGGCTTCCCAGACCGATGAAACATCAACTGCAAGCGTGATCATCTCGTCTGGCACGGCGCGGATTTGCTGCATGCCCAACGCCTCAGCCAGCGAGCGCGGCACAGCCAGGCTGTAGAGGGCGGATATATCTTTGGCGCGGCGGAAGGCTTCGGCGGCAGCAAGTCCGATGGCGCTGTGGTCGGGATGCCCTGAAAGACCGTCCGCGCCAAAGCTGAGCATGATTTGTGGGCGCAGGTCATTGACAATTGCCAGGATTTCGGCAACCAGCGTTTCGGGGTCGGCTTCCGCAAGGTGACCGTCCTGATAATCGAGCAGGATCGGCGGCTGGAGTCCCAGCGCGGCGCAGGCGCAACGCAGTTCATTCTCGCGCACGACGGGCAGTTCCTCGGGAGCGCACAGCGGCGGGTCGCCGCGTGATCCAGCCTGGCCGCGCGTGGCGGTCAATACCTGGACGTATACGCCGCGGCGGGCCAGCAGAGCCAGCGTTCCACCGGGGCGGAAGGTTTCATCGTCGGGGTGGGCGAAGACGGCCAGCAGGTTCATGTAGGCATCCTGCGATCAGTCCGTTGTACTCGAGTTCTCGCCCTCGGCTGAACGAACGGCCCGCTCCAGCAGTCCCAGCAAGGTCTCCTGCTCCTGCTGCGTCAGCCCGGCCAGCAGGCGGCGGAATTTTTCCCGGTGAGAATCTTGAATTTGTTGCTGTAATAACCGACCGCGCCGCGTCAGAAAGAACTGCACCGAGCGTCCGTCCATCGGGTTGGGCTTTCGCTCCACCAGGCCGCTCTCTTCCATTTTACGCACGCCAACGCTGACAGTCGGGGGGGTCAGCCTCAATCCGTCAGCGATATCCTGCACACCGCAGCCGGGCATGGCGGCGATCCAGTCCAACAGGGTCATTTGAGCTGGCGAAACGGCTGCGCTCTCCAGCGAGCGCGTATCCATTCCCAGCTTACGCACTCGCGACATCAGGTTGAGAAACCGCTCTTCGGTCTGGGTTATTTCATCGGTCATAGCCTTGCTCCCGTCTATTTAGTTAGTCTAACTAATTGTATGTGTTCATCCATTTCTGTCAAGAGACAGGTTCTTCAGGGTTTGCGTTAAGGCAAAGACTTTGTCACACGCTTGTGATATTGTTCACACGTAGAATGCACAAAAAGTTTGACTATCAAGAGAATTCTTGATCGACAGGCTTATAAAAAATTCCTAAAAAGGAGAAAGAGATGAAGAAACTGTATTCTGTATTTGCGGTCTTGCTCATCGCCGCGTTTGCGCTCTCAGCATGCGCCACCGCTGCCCCTCCAGCTTCCCCAACGCCGACCGAAGCAGAGGCTGTTGAAGAAGCTCCCGCTGCTGAAGAAGTGGCACCTGCGGAGGAAGTAGCCCCAACTGAAGAGGTTGCCCCCGAACCAGAAGGTGGATTTGCATGGGATCAGGAATATATAACGGAAGTGCCGCCGATCATGATGATCGACCCGTATTTCCAGATCTTTGGGCAATCGCAGGTGGCGGTCCCCTATACCTATGAAAACGCCGTCAAATTGGCCGGTCACTCCTGCGGCGCAACGACAGGCGCCTGGACGATCACCCGCAAAGCCCTGGAAGCGCTCTATCCAAACGGAGAAATTCCGGTGCGCGGGCAAATCGCCGTGGAAGCCCCCGGCGCTGAAGACGAATGGTTCGTCGGTGTATTTGGCGAGATCATCACCTTCGTAACTGGCGCGTCTCCCAAAACAGGCTTCATCGGCGCAGAGTTCGGGGAAACAAACGATATCTTTGTGCGCCAGAACAAAATGGTCTATCCGGAAGAGCCCACCGGGACACTTCCGCCACAAATGGAATGGGTTTTCACTCGTCTTGATACAGGCGCAAAGGTGGGAGTCATATTCAACCTGGCGGTGATTACCCCAATTGCAACCCCTGAGCGCCAGGCAATGGGAAAGAAGATGGCGGCGGGCGAAGCCACTCCTGAAGAGGCAGCCGAGTATTATGAATACTGGAACGATAGAGCGAAATTCGTCCTGGAAAACGCCGATACCCTGGATGGCTTCTTCACCGTCACGGTCTACGATGAAGGCTCAACCGCCACACCAAATCCCGCAGTAAAAGCGACTGCATCCGTACCGGCAGATGAATTTGCCTGGGATCAAGATTACATCCGTGAAGTGCCGCCGATCATGATGATCGATCCGTATTTCCAGATCTTCGGACAATCACAGGTAGCGGTTCCTTATTATTATGAGGAGGCTGTCAAATTAGCCGGTCACTCCTGCGGCGCAACGACTGGCGCCTGGACGATCACCCGTAAGGCACTGGAAGTGCTTTATCCGGACGGAGAGATTCCGGTACGCGGCCAAATTGCTGTAGAAGCCCCCGGTGCAGAGGATGAATGGTTCGTCGGCGTGTTTGGCGATATCATTACCTTTGTTACAGGTGCATCTCCCCACACAGGCTTTATTGGCGCGGAATTCGGGCAAACAAACAATCTCTTTGTGCGCCAAAACAAGATGGTCTACGCAGAAGAGCCGACCGGGCAGCTCCCGCCTATGAGAGAGTGGGTATTCACCCGCCTGGATACAGGCACAAAAGTAGGCGTTAAATTCAATCTGGTGGTCATTACCCCCCTTCCCACGCCCGCACGACAGGCAATGGGTAAAAAGATGGCGGCTGGAGAAGCCACACCTGAAGAGGCTGCCGATTATTACAAATACTGGAACGATAGAGCCATATTCGTTCTGGAAAATGCAGACTTGGATGGCTTCTTTACTGTGACGGTATACGAAGAGTAATCCAAAAAAGAGAGCACACTTCCCGAACCAATGACAAAACAGGTATCTGTCAAAACAGTTACCTGTTTTGTTTAAGGTGGCAAATATTATAGGAACATTCACAAATAATTTCACATTTTCTTTACATATTTTACAAATTTCCTTTACAGTATCCCGGTATGATGGCAATGAAAAAAACAACTTTTCCAGCATTGAAGAAGGAAATCAAGATGAGTTCAAAACTTAGTGTCTCCCATCAAACCCGCAATAACTGGCTGGTGGTGCTTCTACTTACCATTAGCGGTTTGTTCACTATATTTTCCAGCGTTTATTTTTTATTCTTGCCAGACGGAGGCTATCAAGGCGGTCGTAATCCTTATTATGGGATCGTCATCCTCTTCACCCGCACCACCTGGGACTTGATCCATACCTGGGCGGGCGTGGTGATGATTGCAATTGCCGCCATTCACATCCCCCTGCACTGGTCATGGATCCTGACCATGACAAAACGGATCTTCAAAATCATGCTCGGTCAGTGCCAGGGCATGAATGCGCGTGGACAGTTCAACTTAATAATCAATGGCGTGATCGGGCTAAGCGGATTTATCGCTGCCATCAGCAGTTTATATTTCCTGTTTTTTCCTGGCGGACAGGGTGCAAGCGCGCACGCCACTACTCTGATTTTCAGTCGCCCTGTTTGGGATGTAATCCACACGTGGTCAGGCGTGGTCATGATCGCTGCCGCCATCCTGCATTTCGCCATCCATTGGCGCTGGATACTCAAGGTGGCCGGGAAATTGCTGATCGAGCCAACGCAAAGTCGGGACGCCCTGGCAAGGCAAGGAAGTCTACCATAGTAGAGGAGGATACAATCTTGAAAAAATTGTTCTTATGGAGTCTATATGCCGTATTCTTGGGTATACTGCTCGCCGGGGCAGCCTACCGCACATCGGTCAAACTTGCCGATGACGAACAAGCTCAGAACCGGGGCAACGCATCCAGGCAGCAAACTGCTGGGGAGACGGTGCTCGAGCCTGCTGTAGGCAACCAGGCCGCGGAAGAGCACGAAAATGAGATCAAAGAAAACAGCGTCATCAACGGGCAGGTGGTGAGCATCAGCAACCGAGGACTGTCCATGCAGCTATCCAACGGGCAAATGCTCAATGTGACTGGCCGCGCGTGGCGCTATGCGCAAGGATTTGGATTCACCGCCCAAAACGGAGATATACTCTGGCTGGAAGGTTTTTACGAGAACGGCCATTTCGAAATCACGCGGATGATCAATCTCAACAACGCCCAAAGCGTCGATTTGCGAGACGGAACCGGGCATCCGCTTTGGAACGGGAACTAACCCGTTCGACATACACATGAGAAACAGGTGTTGCATTGACTGCGACACCTGTTTCTTTTACCCCCGGATTTGCGTTAAGGCAAAGATTTTCCTCTGTCCTTGTGATATTGTTCACATATAAACTTACACGGAGGATGCAATGAAAGAAACTTCTCAAACCAACCGCCTGATCCTTGCCATTCTGGCTGTGATCGTCGGCCTGTTCATGATCGCGGTCGCGCCTTTTCTGATCCAAACATCAGTAGAGCGGGTTGTTAGGGAACTGCAGATTGTATCGGCAGAAAAACCCGCCTATGCCAGTGGAATCCTGATTTTTTCCTATGCCTTTCCACTTTA
>CAZLOC010000164.1:5041-8422 GCA_964560935.1 uncultured Anaerolineaceae bacterium
AGCAATTGACATTCCGATGCAAATCATCCGCCTCACCATGACAGACTCCACGGCCTGGGATTACACATACGGTTTGCCAGTCATCATCGGGTTGTTGTTTGTCCTGCTCTTCCCAAAATTCAGAGCTGTTTTGATCGGCGAAGAGCAAGGGTAGAACAGGCACATTCTCCTGAAGACGTGGCGTATCCCGGGCCAGATGCGTCACGCCTGCCTGGATGATAAAAACCACCGATGAAAATCAATCCCCGCTACTATCCCGCCATCATCATTGCCGCGTACGTAGTCTTCCTCCTGCTTGGCATCCTACTTGGCTTCGGGCCTGAACGCGGCGGCGAAGGTCACGGAAGAGGCGCTCTGATGCAACTCGCCTGTCTGACGTTGGAGACTCTGGCATGAACGCCGCTGCCCGCGAAAAATCCTTCTCGCTTGCCAAAAGCCGCCGCACCATCCAATGGCTGGTGGTGATCGGCACATTCGTGATCGGCCTGCGGCACATCATGCCGGGCGAAGTCTCGCGCGGCGGATCATTTGACTCATTCTGCGCCTTCGGCGGAATCGAAACGCTCCTGCCCTACCTCTTCAACGGTCACACACTCAAATCCACCAACCTGTTCAACTTTTCGGTTCTGCTCGGGACCTTGGGCGTGTCACTCGTGGCCGGACGCGCCTTCTGCGGCTGGCTATGCGGATTGGGCGCGATCCAGGATTTTGTCGCAGAGTGGACGCGGAAACTCCTCGGCGAGAGTCGGCATGTACGCGGCAAACGCAGTAAGACGATCCTGCCCCTGCGCCTGCCCGCCTCCATTGACCGTCCGCTCCGTTACGCAAAATATTTCGTGCTTGCACTGGTTCTCGTCGCTAGCCTGTATATGGTCTTCCCGCCGTTGCGCGAATTCTGTCCCGTGCGCGCCGTCTTCAGCCTCAAGATGACCGCGCTCCTGTGGCTGACGCTCATCGTCTTCCTGGCTGGCTCGGTTTTGGTGGAACGCTTCTGGTGCAAATATCTCTGTCCGCTTGGCGCGGCGCTGGCCATCTTCAACAAGATCTCGCCCGTGCGCATCGTCAGCGACAACAATCACTGCAACCACTGCGGACGCTGCGACATCGAGTGTTCGATGGGCATCCGGGATGTGCCCGATAACCTGAGCGACCCGGAGTGCATCCGCTGCATGGAGTGTCTCGAAACCTGCGCGCACGAAGATGCGCTGACACTGCGCGTGCTCAAAACTTGACCAGTTCGGGGTAGAATGGGATGCAAACCAGACAGGACGCATCTTTCATGACATATAGCCTGCCCCCTGACCCCAAACATTTATCGCGGCTGGAAGCTTTATTCGCCAAAATCCACCACTTCGACGGGTTGTCGCGCGAAACCCTGGAACGCATAGCCGCCATTGCCCGCCCGCGTCACTTTGACGCTGGGCAGGTGATCTTCATCGAAGGCGAACCCGCCGAGCAGCTTTACCTGCTGGAGCGCGGCTGGGTCAAAGCCATGCGCATGTCACGCGACGGGCGCGAACAGGCCATGATGTTTATGGAAGCAGGCGAAATCTTTGGCGACATTGCCGTGTTCTCAGGCACGGATTATCCAGGCACAGTGGTAGCGCTCGAAGAGGTGGATACGTGGGGCATCCCCGCGGTAGAATTCATGGCGCTGGTGGCACAGGATACAGCGCTGGCGACGGCCATCATCCGGCGCTTGAGCGAGCGCGTGCTGCATTATATCGGGCTGGTCGAAGACCTGTCCCTGCGGAATGTAGAAGCGCGGCTGGCCAATACCCTGCTGCAACACGCTGAAACACGCAACGGACGGTTGGTGGTCCTGCGCCGCTACTGGACAACCTTTGACGAAATGGCCGTGCGCCTGGGAACCGTGCGCGATGTGCTCAGCCGCGCCTTGAAAACACTCGAAGCAGATGGATTGCTCAAAGTGGAAAAACAGGAAATCATCCTATTGGACCCGCCAGGGCTGAAAGCGCGCGGAGATTTGTGACATAACGCACGATAAAAGTCGTATGCAAAACACAGGTCAGTCTGTACACTAAAACAGACTGACCTGTTTGTATTCACGAGGAAGTAGGCACAAGAGTTGCACCTATACCCAGACCACAACTTACGCAAGACCATCCTGGCAAAGTTTGCTACCGATGAGCGCACCGCATTCGCAAACTTGCGCGTGGGTGTGCTAAATGGGATCGTTCACCTGGCAGGCGTGGTGACGGCGCTTGAAATCCGTGTTGCAGCAGCAGAACTGGCAGAAGAGATTCCTGGTGTGCGCGGAGTAGTTAACCGCATCGAAGCGCCAGGCGCGCCCAGCCCGGCGAGAACGGTCTATCTAAATCTACAAAACAAAAAAGGAAACATGGATGAATAAACTTCTCAACAAAATCGCATCCGGCCTGGCTTTTATCATCGGGGCGATGGCGGTGTTCGCGGGTGGCAAGGTATTACTCGGCATGCTTCCTGATTACTACGTGATTGACTGGCTGCCCATCTACAATTTCATTTTGGGCGTGGTTTCGATCGTCTTCTCGTCCGTTGTGATTTGGAAAAACAATAGATTTGCCATGCCTGCGGCTATTGGGACGTTTGGCTTCCACGCCATTGTAATGCTGGTCTTGCAGACAGCCTATCGCGAGGTGGTTGCCCCAGACAGCATCGTGGCAATGACTGTCCGCCTGCTTGTCTGGGCAGTCATCATAACCCTGCTGGTGATTCAACAGCGAAAAAACAAATGAATGCCAGGTGATAACCCACCCATCAAAAATTGGCTATTTGCACTTGCGAGTGCGTCAATCAAGCCGAACTTCAAATCAAGGAGGAACGTTATGAAAGGCAACAATAAATTGGGAACCGTCCTGTCAGTGGTCGGCATCCTGACCGGCCTGCTGGTGCTGTTTTTGATGGCCAGCATCTACCAGGTCAACATCGATGGTAAGCTGGCCGGGGAACGACCGGATGAGGCCATCACCGTGCAGATCGTTTTTGCTTTACTTGGCTGGCTGGGCGTTGCTGCCGGGGCTTTGTGGGTCATGGTCCTGTATGGCTTCCTGCATAAGGCGAACTGGGCCTGGTTCTGGGGTACGGTGGCGGCCACCGTCCAGATCCTGTCCGGGTTTTTCCCCATCATCCCGCCGTCCAGCATCGGCCTGCCCGCGCCGACCATGTGGGTGTTCCTGATCGCGTTCGTCTTGTGGTTCGGGATGTTGTTGATCGGCGGCGTGGACAAGAAGATCATCGCACTGGCCTTCTTCAGCGGGTTGGCGTATGTGCTAACCTTCATCGACGGCGTGGGCGCGATCTCCCGCTCCCAGACCGAAGCCAAAGGCTTCATCAGTTCGATGTATGCCATGTCGCAGATGGTCAACTGGTGGGGCGCGG
>CAZLOC010000165.1:0-8406 GCA_964560935.1 uncultured Anaerolineaceae bacterium
CCCATATAAATTTGTATAAACGAAATAATTTGATTTTCGTTCATAGGTAGTATATTAACTTCTTGCCATTTGGGTGAACTAAAAAACTCATGAGTTCGACAGGATACAATAAATCTTGTACGAATAGCATCAGATAATGCTAAATCTCTGAGCGATGTCTCTCTGGATCTTCCTTTGTAATAAAAGCCTCCCCAGAATAAACTTTTTATTCACCGACTATCCTTGAGAAACAGACCCAATATCTGAAAGTACCTGACGTAATTTGACAATTCCACGGCTCTGAAGAACCTTTACGCTGTTTGTATTCTTACCTACAATTTTGGCCGTCTCTTTAAGAGACAGGCCTTCGAGAAAACGCAATATGATCACGTGACGTTGTTCATCGGTCAGATTATCGTTGATTGCAATCATGACAGCATCCAAAAGCGCCCGGTTTTCAACATCAATTTGTACTGAGTTATTCTCAGGCGCAATGTAGTCGACGATTTCAATGGGAGCAACGCGCTGATGATCCCGGGTTTGATCAATGAACAGATGGTAGGCAGTCTGATAAAGGTATGAGCGCAAATTCGTGCGCGGACCTTGCCCGGCTGCCAATTGATCTAAAAATCTTGCAAAGGCATCTCCAACAATTTGATCGGCTTGTATTGGATCTTGGCATAAGCGCAAAATGTAGTTGTAGATGACAGGCGCATATCGATCGAAGATCTTCGCCAATGCATCTTGGTCGAGACGCTTTGCGGCTTTCAGTAAGGCGGATGCGTCTGCCATCTTCAAAATTAATACGCACCATACGCCGTATACATGACGGTTATCTTGTGTAGAAGGTAACGATTGAAGTAAATATTTCTAGGCATAAATATGGCACCCCTGATAAATAAATGAGATTCATTACTATACTAACATAAATCTCGATCAATACATTAAGAGAATACAGCCTATAAAGATAAAATAACTCTCATTATTTTGGTCATTATATTTTATTAATCCTGCTGTTACCCACATTTGAAAGGGAACCTGTCTGAAACTCCGCCTCGAGATAAAAATCACCCCAGGCCCAATTGCAGGTATTCAGGCTGGGGCGGGCTGGAGCGACTTTCCAGCCAGTGACTTATAAGACGCATAAAGCCCATAAATGTTACAGGCTAATTAAAAAGCCTCTCGAAACCTATAGGATCGTTTTTGAACTATTTGGGTGTGGTAAACTCGCCGCATGAATTCGGCCACCGCTCTTGCCCATCCCAATATTGCCTTCATCAAATACTGGGGCAATCGCAATAACTCCTTACGCCTGCCAGCCAACGGTTCCATTTCAATGAACCTGGACGGTCTCTTTACACGCACGACGGTCACATTCTCCGCTTCTTTCAGGACCGACAGCCTGCGTATCGGTGAAAGGCCTGTCACCGGTCCTGGGCTGGAGCGCGTGAGCACTTTCCTCGATCTCGTGCGCCAGAGGGCAGGTATAAACGAACGTGCTGAAGTCGTCAGTGACAACAACTTCCCCTCCGGCGCAGGGATCGCTTCCTCGGCTGCTGCGTTCGCGGCGCTGGCTCTAGCGGCGACACAGGCCGCAAGTCTGGAATTGAATGAGTTGGAACTCTCTCGCCTGGCGCGACGCGGATCGGGCTCTGCCTGTCGCTCGGTTTCTAGCGGATTCGTCGAATGGCAGGCAGGCGAAACAGATGAAAATTCTTACGCCTTCCCCATTGCCCCGCCCGAGCACTGGGGTTTGGTGGATTGTGTGGCAATCGTCAGCGCCGGGCACAAGAAGACCGGCTCAACCGAAGGACACGCGCTGGCCGGAACCAGCCCCTTGCAGGCCGCGCGTGTGGCCGATGCCCCCCGGCGCCTTGACCTGTGCCGTAGCGCCATTTTGGCGCGCGATTTCGAGACCCTGGCTGCCGTTGTCGAGTTGGACTCCGACATGATGCACGCCGTGATGATGACCTCCAACCCGGCCTTGCACTACTGGCAGTCCGCCTCATTGACCGTAATGCATGCGGTACGAGAATGGCGGGCAAGCGGGATACCTGTCTGTTACACGGTGGATGCCGGGCCGAACATCCATGTCATTTGTCCGCGGGAGCAGGCCGAGGGCGTGGAAAGAAGCCTGCGCGAGCTGCCCGGCGTGCAGGATGTGCTGGTGGCCGGGGTCGGCGGGCCAGCCCGAATCGTCTCGTAAAGTTGTTCTGGATACGGATTCTGCGGAGAGAACGGATAAGTTCCGTCACTTCCGTGTTGTCCGGGTCCAAAAAATGTCTCTTAATTCCTTCTCATTTCTACCTTTTTGATTCAGGATATAATGAGCGCGCCGTTCAGGCGTGATAGATTTCGATTGGTATAGAAAGAACTATGAATATTACACTACTCTCTGCTTTGGTTTTTGTCGGTGTGTTCGCCGCGGTTGTGCTGATCCACGAGTTCGGACATTTTGTAGCTGCGCGTCTCTTGAAAGTGGACGTGGAGGAGTTCGGCATTGGGCTGCCGCCGCGCGCCCTCACGCTTTTCCGCTGGAAAGGCACCGACTTTACGCTCAACTGGTTGCCGCTGGGCGGATTTGTGCGCCCGAAAGGCGAAAATGACCCTAACATACCGGGCGGGTTGGCCGCTTCCAGCCCTTGGGTGCGTTTAGGTGTGCTCTTTGCCGGGCCAGTCATGAATCTGCTGGCCGGGGTGCTGGTCAACAGCATGTTGTTTGCGCAGGTGGGTGTCCCGGATATGAACCGCGTCATGCTTTACGAAATCAGCCCGGATTCTCCGGCTGAGCAGGCGGGTTTGCAGGCTGACGACATTATCCTGGCCATCGATGGTGAGCAGATCAATGGCGACGAGCAGTTCCGTTCCTTGATTCAGTCCCACATCGACCAATCCATGCTGATCACTGTGCAACGTGGTGATGAAACGCTCGACCTTACAGCTACACCGCTCAGCAGCCGCACAGCCGAGGAAGGTGCCCTTGGCATTCTGCCGGGGCCTCCCATGGTGCCGGCTAAATCCTTCATCCAGACCATCCCCTTTGGAGCCTCGTACACCTACAACCAGATTCGCCAGATCCTGTCGCTCCCGGCGATGATGATCCGTGGCAACCTCTCGCCGGAAGAAGGTCGCTTTATCGGTCTAAAGGGTATCTACGATCTGTTCGGACAGGCCGTCAGCCGCGATGTGGAAACCCGCGAGCAGGCGGCCACTACCCCGCCCGAAGCCGCTCCCATTGAGCCATCCAACTTCACGCTCCAAATCATCGCTTCCCTAACGCTCACCCTGGGTATCTTCAACCTGTTGCCCTTCCCGGCGCTGGATGGCGGGCGTATCATTTTTGTGCTGCCCGAACTCATTCTGCGGCGGCGCGTCCCGCCTGAATTCGAGAACCTGGTGCATGCGGTCGGTTTTGCCTTGTTGTTGCTCCTGATGTTTTATATCAACGCTATGGACTTTATCAACCCGGCCCAGTTTACTCTCCCCTAAATTATGATTGAAGACATCCTTCCTTTTCAGAAAGTATTGGATGTCTTGCTAGATGAAAGCAAGGACATCCTCTGGCGTTATTTGATCGAGTTTTCGGACATTGAACCTGCTTCGCTCACGTCATTGCTGGAGACCTGGCCGCGCATGGAACCTGGCAGGAAGCTGCTCCTGCTCGATCAGCTGAATGCCCTGGTGAACGAGGATACCCTCGTTTCCTTCGACGACGTGGGCCGCGCCCTGCTGAGGGATAGCGATCCCCAGGTGCGTATCCGTGCCATACGCCTGCTGGTTGAATGTGAAGATGTGCGCCTTGTCCCTATTTACATCGATATGCTTACCAAGGACAGCGATGTTTCCGTGCGCGCCGAAGCCGCTTCTACACTAGGTATTTTTGTGCAACTGGGCGAGTTTGACGACATCCCCGATGAAGTTCATCACCAGATAGAGGATGTTTTACTAAAAGTACTCAATGGCGAGGATGAGCCGGCCGTCCGGCGTCGCGCTTTGGAGGCGTTGGGATTCTCATCGCGTGATGAAGTGCCTATATTGATCGAATCCTCCTTCAAGCGCCAGGACCCTGATTGGCAGGCGAGCGCCTTGTTTGCGATGGGCCGCTCCAGTGACGAGCGCTGGGCAGAACAGGTGCTGCGTATGATCGTGTCGGAAGACCGGCGTATTCGCCTGGCGGCCGTGCAGGCTTCCGGCGAATTGGGTTTGAAACTGGCTCGTCCGCTTTTGCTGCACTTACTGGAGGAAGAGTTCGATGATGTCATCGCTGGCGCGGCCATCTGGTCGCTTTCGCAGATTGGCGGCGAAGATGTACGCATCTATTTGCAAAATCTGCTCGATAACTTAGAAGATGACGACCAGGCTGCCTTCCTGGAAGAAGCTTTGGACAACCTGGCCTTCACGGAAGACATGGCCAGCTTTGACATGCTGGCATTAGACGCAGACGAATTTGACGAAATGGATTTGGAAGAGTAACCACTTGTGGGGTAAAATGCGCCGTTTTGCATTCATCATTATGATGACCGTTCTTCTCCTGGGTCTGCCTCAGCAGGCTCGGGCGCAGTCAGGAATCGAGGTGACAGATGTTGGGGTGTTCGACGATTTCGGTCAGCATGTCACCTTTCAGGCTCGCATCCAATCCTCGATCCAGATCGTAAGCGCAACACTTGTTTTCAAAGATAACTTCGATGAAATTGCGCGCCGGTTCCCGCTTGAAGTGGGTGCGGACGGGGTGGTGACCTACCGGTATGACGTGGTGCAAAACGTATTGAGGCCATTTGTAACGATCACGTTCTGGTTCGATGTCACGCTGCTGGATGGCCAGACCGTGAGAAGCCCGAACTATCACGTGCAATATTTGGATGACCGTTTCGTCTGGCAGCAGCAAACGGACGATATGCTGCGCGTACACTGGTATGAAGGCGATGAGGTTTTTGGGGATGCCTTGCTGGATGTGGCACGCCGCAGCCTGAATGCAGTCAATACGTTCATCCCTGCCCCTGCAGCTGCTCCCGTGGATGTGTACGTGTACGCGTCTGCTGCTGATTTGCAGAATGCTCTTTTCCTGGGCGGCGAAGAGTGGCAGGGCGGGCATGCCAATCCCAAGTTGGGCGTGGTGATGGTAGCGATCACACCCGGACCCGGCCAGAGCATCGAGATGGAGACGTTGATCCCGCATGAGCTTGCGCACGTGATGCTTTATCGTGGGGTGGGGGACGGGTATGCTGCACTACCGGTCTGGTTGAGCGAAGGCATCGCTTCGCTGGTGGAACTGTATCCTAACCCAGATTATGCGCAGGCGCTAACGCTCGCCAGCCAAAACAGTTCTTTGTTATCCATAGCGGATTTATGTGATTCGTTCCCGCCGGACGCTTCGCGGGCTTATCTGGCTTATGCCGAATCCCAGTCCTTTGTCCGTTTTCTGCGCGATACGTACGGGACCCCGGCCCTGTTTTCGCTGACCTCAGCCTATGCCGATGGCCTGAACTGTGACCAGGGTGTGGTGCGCACACTGGGTACTTCGCTAGCAAATTTGGACGCCCGTTGGCGCGAAGCGGAGTTGGGTGCAAATGTGTTGGGCGTCTTTTTGCGCAATATGTTTCCCTATCTGGCCTTGTTTGGATTGTTACTTTTGATCCCGGTGATTGGATTTTTGCAAAGGAGGCCTGAAGATGACGGAACAAGCTGAAATCCTCCGCGCACATGTCTGGGTGCAGGGGCGTGTCCAGGCCGTTGGTTTCCGCGCATTTGTACAACAGGTTGCCCTGCAAATTGGTGTGACTGGCTGGGTTCGCAATGTTGGTTATGACACGGTCGAAACAGTGGCTGAGGGAACCAAAGAACAGATTGAAGGGTTTTTGCGTATGGTGAAGCACGGCCCGATGAACTCGCGAGTTGACGAATCTCGCGAAGAATGGGAGCAGGTTACAGGAGAATTTGGATCATTTCGAGTGAAAGCTAGCATGTAGAAACACCCTTGGGAGGAGGAAACATGTTGATCGATACTTTGGTGGAAAATCCGGGGTTGGTAGCCGTGTTGTGGGGAATTCTGAGCCTCTTTGATTTTGTGGCAACCATGCTGTATTCGAAAGCCTATCACGAATTCTTAAGCGCCAAATTTACCTATGAAGGCGGCATGGAAATGAATCCCGCTTTTGAGAAAGATGTCCAGCAATTAAGCTGGTTCAGTCCTCGCTATATTATTTCCATGTTGAGCGTAGCCATCCTCATTATTTTGGCTGGTGTGTGGTTCCCCACTCCATGGTTTGAAACATTGGCCGGGGCGGCGTTGCTGCTGGTGCTCATCACAGATTTGCGCCATATCGAGAATCTCAGTATGGTTTGGTTCCTGAAATCTGATCCAGAAGGTTTCAAAGGCAGGATCGAGCAGAGCTACAAGTTGTCGCAGAGGCGTGTCGCTGTCGGAGTCTTCAACATCGGTGTGCTTTACCTGGTTGTCTGCTTGCTGACGCAGCGCGTGTTCTTCCTCGGCGGTGGGGCCATTTGCATGCTCTATGCGCTCAGGCATTTTTTGCTATCCAACCGGCAACTTCCCAAGCCAACATCCGTAGGTTAATAAAGATTTGCTGCAACCATCGAACAAGGAGAGATCATCGATGCCGAAAACAGTTGACTCCTATCGCTTTGTTAGCGGCATAATCCGTCGTATGATCGAAACCTGGATCAAGATGGAAGAGCCGCGCCCTATCCCCTGGACGCCACTCTCCAAGCCTTTATCCGAATGTAAAGTGGCGATAATCAGTTCGGGCGGGATTGCAATGAAAGACGACAAACCTTTCGACCAGGATGGCGAGCGCCAGAACCCCTGGTGGGGCGACCCCTCGTTTCGGACTATCCCCAAAACTGCTACCGAAAAAGACCTGGAAATCTACCACCTGCACATTAAACCCGATTATGCACGCCAGGACATTAATTGTCTCTTGCCGACCCGCCGTTTGGAAGAACTAGCAAAAACTGGCGAGATTGGCAGTGTGGCCGAAACGCATTACTCGATCATGGGATATTTGCTTCAACCGGATGAGATGCTGGAGAGGAGCGTCCCGGCCATCATCCGGCAACTGAAAGACGAGCATGTGGACGTGATCATCCTCGTCCCCAGCTGACCGATCTGCTGCTGGTCCGTTGGATTGGCGCAACGCGAAATCGAAGCGGCCGGCTTAACAACGATCTGTCTATCGAATATCCCCGACCTGACCGCCTCAGTTGGCGCGCCGCGCGTGGCTGCCATCGAGCATCCCTTTGGACAGAATGTTGGCTGTGCGGGTGATTGCGATACTCAACTGGCTGTGTTACGGGCAACGCTGAAAGCTTTGGAAGAGATTCAGATCCCCGGAGAAATTGTCCATCTGCCCTTTGAATGGCCGGAATCGGCCGAATTTGGTCATCCCGAGCCACCACCCCCGATTGTTGATTATCTTTTGAAACACCCATTCCAAGTCATGAAACTCATCAGGCGGCAAATCCCTGATGTGTGATCGGCTGTAGATATCGAAAGCGCTACAGCTTCTTTGACATATTGATGTTTGTAATTTCATAACCAAGCTGATCGTACAAAGCCCGAGCAGCAAGGTTATGCCCAAAAACGTGCAACGAGATCGTATCCAATCTCAGTTTTCTAACCTCGACCTCCAAGGCTAACATCGCCTGTTTTCCGTATCCCTTGCGCTGGTAGGCATCAAAAATTTGCAACTCATAAATAAATGCGTATGGGTGGGGGGTATCTACTATCACGCTGAACCAGAGCATTCCAACAGTCACATCCTCATCCGTGGCAACAATGTTGTAAAGATACTGTCGCAGAGAGTTAACCCCCTCGGGTAAAAGTTTTTCATATTCTTTACGCGAGCGTTCGAGCGCTTCATCCGGAGACCAATTTCCTGCCCTGATTTTATCGTCCGCATACGCAGGGATTGTCTCTTCAAGATAGGCTTGCAAGTCAGTTTCTTGCATGGGGGAAAGATGCACCATTAAATATTCCTTTCCAGGAAACTTATGAAAAGCCCAGGCCTCGCTCCTTAAGCGAAACCCATCTCCCCTGCCCGATGACCAGGTGATCGAGCACCTCCACGTCCAGCAGCTTGCCAGCCTGGACGATAGCTCGCGTGACAGCCACATCATCCGGGCTGGGAGTTGGGTCGCCGCTGGGGTGATTGTGGACAACGATGACGGCCGTCGAGCCACGCCGTACTGCGGCCTTGAAAACCTCCCCTACTCGCACCTGGGATGAGTTGACCGAGCCTCTGTACACTTCCACAATGTCCAAAACATGATTACGCGTATCGAGCAACAGCACGCGTAGGTGTTCCTGCTCCAGCGCGGACATTTCGTATTGCACCAGCGCCGCCGCGTCCGCCGGGGAGTTGATGGTCGGGCGCGCTTCGGGGGATTCGAGCGTCAGCCGCCGGCCCA
>CAZLOC010000166.1:0-8353 GCA_964560935.1 uncultured Anaerolineaceae bacterium
ACTCTTCCAGGTCCCACTCGCCGATGTTGAAGAACATGGTCACGCCCGAGAATTTAACATTCTTCAGGCGCGAGCCGACGGCATACACATCCGGGTCCTGCCACAGGCCGATGATATAGACCTGATCGTAGAAGAGTTGGTTGATTTGCGAGATGGTCTTCTGGCGCTCGGCTGCATCCACCTGCGTAGATTGCAACTTGATCAGGCTATCCAACTCCTCGTCACAGATGTAGAACCAGTTCTCACCGACGGGGTTCTCATCGGTCGGGATCTGGTCGCACAGCCAGTAGTACAGGTCGGGGTCAGGGAAGAGCGGGCCGTCCGACCACTCCTGGATATCGAACTCGCCCCGGGCCGCAGGCCCATTTTCAGCGTAACTGGCAAAGTACAAAGTGTCATCCACGGGACTGACATTGAGCTTGATCCCAACAGTAGCCAACTGTTGCTGCATGACCGCCTGGGCATCCTGGCGGATCTCACGGATGGTCGTGGCGTGGTCAATTTCAAGATCTACCCCGTCTTTTTCGCGTACGCCATCCCCATTGGCATCCACCCAGCCGGCCTCATCGAGTAGAGCTTTGGCTGCTTCCGGATCATAGGGATAGTTCTCCAGTGGCGGGTCATTGTAGTACGGAAGGGCATCCCAGAAACTGGCAGGGACTTTGGTCAGGCCCAGCAACAAGTCGCGGTTTATACCTTCCCGGTCAATTGCCATGGCAATCGCCTTGCGGACGCGCACATCCAACAGAGCCGGGTGGCCTTTTTCTTCGTTGACCATGAAGAACATCCACTCACTGTAGCCGTTCGGCTCAACCATGATGGAAAGGCCAGCATCCTTCAGGCCGGGCACATCCGCATAGGAAATGAAGGTGCCCAGGTCAGCGTCACCGGCTTTCAGGGCGGCTACCTGCGAAGCGTCATCCGGTACGAAGCGGATGAAAATCTCGTCGATCTTGGCGGGCGTGCCCCAGTAATTCTCGTTTCGTACAAAGCGGGCGTAACTACCCGACTCCCACTCGGCGAAAGAGTAAGGACCACAACCCACTGTCGGATTTCTGAGCCAATCGGCGTTGTCGATTGTCCCTTCCGCTTCATAGATCGGCCGCAGAACGTGAGCCGGCAGGATGCCATGCCAGAGAGTCGCCAGCCAGGGCGCAAAAGGATCAGTGAAAGTCACAACCACTGTTTGGGGATCAAGCGCTGTTACCGACTCGATAGCGTCGTATGGATAAGTGGTGGCAACCGTGTTGGATGGACTGACTGCCATCTCCCAGGTGAAAATGAAGTCATCAGCGGTAAGCGGAGTATCATCCGACCACTTTATATCATCACGCAATTTCATGGTGATGACGCGACCATCCTCACTGATTCCACCATTTTCTGCGCTTGGGATTTCCGTCACCAGGCGCGGGAATGGTTCGTTGTTCTCATCGAATTCCCATGCCCAGTGGTTGTTCATTTGCCAGGTTGTCCAAACAAACCACATGCTGGTATACAGCGGGGCAAGGTTATCAAATTCCTGGGTATATATCAGAGTAGCAACCTTTCGCTCTGGTTGTGACGGGGCTGCTGCAGGTTGTTCAGTTACAGCCGGTCCAGCAGCGCCCTGCTCGCCAGGGCTTGCAGGTGTCGGCGCGCCACCGCATGCCGAGAGAATCAGCGCTACGACGACCAGGAAAAACATAAGGGATTTTCTCATTCTCATCTCTTCCTCCTTGAAGATTGAAAATAGGGCTTGCGCCCCGCCAAAACAAAATGCACCAACTGCATTTGATTGCCGTGGTGCATTAATACACAAACCGTGTAGTAAGTATCGCAAGAATTAATTGCCTAGTTTCAAACCTGCTATGTTGCTCCATTACAGAATCATTTTACTGTATATTGCATTTCTCGAAAAGAGAAATTACAATGGAATCACGATATTTTCTGTAAAAAATCCAGAAAATTTTTGAATTATCGAAACCAAATCCTGCATTCCAGTGAAGAATCCACAAAATCAAATACATCAAGGAATTCTCATGGACAAACTCATTAAACTTGAAGAAAAATATGAACGTCACGGCTGGCCTTCTATTTCCCGACCGGACTTGAAATCACCGGATGGTTGGAGCCTTTCCCTGATCACCTCCCTGGAAAGGATACGAAGCCACCGGCTTTCGCCTGACGGGGGGACAATTGCATTTATCAAGGATACCGAATCGCTCTCCGACGTTTACTTGCTCCCTTTGAAGGGAGGTTGGCCTAGCCGCATCAGCACGAACCGCGATATGGTCGCTTTCTGGGATGATGAAATCCCACAATGGTCTCCAGATTCGAAATGGGTGGCCTTCACCATTGACGGTCACGTGCACCTTGTGCCTGCTGAAGGTGGATTGCCCAAGAAAATCACCGATTTTAGCACAGGCGCATTTTCTCCCAAATGGACGCCTGACTCCAACCACCTGATTGTAGGCGTTACTCGACATGAAGCAGACCAGCTCGTCCTGACCGACCGCGACGGTTCCTGGCCGCGCGCCCTGACCGACTCCCCTAACGGCGATCACTGGGATGCCTGGCCCTCACCCGACGGCAAATCCGTGACCTATCTCTTCCGCCGCTTCGACGATCTCAACCGGCTCGATATCTGCCTGATCGACCTGGAAAGCGGGGGCACCCGCACGCTGTATGGCAAGCCAAAAGTCCGCACGCACAGCCCGCGCTGGTCGCCTGATGGCCAATGGATATCGTTTATCTGCCAGGAAGATGGTCACGACGATCTATGGATGGTACGCCCGGATGGCGAAGGGTTGCATCAGGTCACGAAACTCGGCTACGATATCGCCCAGCATGAATGGTCTCCCGATGGCTCGCAAATCGCACTGGTCGTCATCCGTCAGGGTTCGTTCGACCTGTTTTTGCGGGAGCAAGCCGGGGCGAGTCTGATCGAATTACGTGTCGGGATGGGCGTCCACCTCAATCCAAACTGGAGTCCGGATGGCAAATCCATCACTTTTGAGTATGAGAGTCCCATCCTGCCACCCGATATCTACCGTACCGACATCGCAAGCAAAGCAGTCACCCAGTTGACCTTCTCGCAGTCGCCCGCTATGGCAAAGAACAAACGGGTCATGCCTGAAATTGTTTCGTATAAAAGCTACGATGGGTTGGAGATTCCTGCCTTCTTGTTCAGGCCTGAGAAATCCAATGGCGCGGCGGTGCTTCATCCGCACGGTGGACCATCGGCATTGTATGCGGCGGAGTGGGACGTGCTGGCCCAGTATCTGGTGGCAAAGGGATATACGTTCATCGCACCAAACTATCGAGGCAGCACGGGCTACGGCGTGGAGTTCGAACATGCCAATTACAATGATTGGGGTCTCGGTGATACTCAGGATTGCCTGCACGGCGCGAAGTACTTGCGTACATTGCCCGGCATCGACCCGGCGCGTATTGCCATTATGGGTGGAAGTTACGGCGGCTATATGACGATCTGTTCACTCTCGCGTGATCCCGACTATCTCTTCGCTTGCGGGATTGCCAAGTATGGTGATTCCAATTTGTATTCCTCCTGGGCGCAATGCAAGCGTGAACTGCGTTTGTACACTGAAATCTTCCTGGGTCATCCTGCCAAAAACCGCGAAACCTACCTCAAAGGCTCCCCCATCACAGAAGTTGCCAATGTCAAAAAGCCGGTACTCATCCTGCACGGCCTGTTGGACGATGTTGTGCCGCCCGAGGCCTCCGAGGAGTGGGTTAAGGCGCTCAAAGCGCATGGCAAGACTTTCGAATACAAAACCTACCCTGACGAGCCGCATGGCTTCCTGCGCCGTAAGAATCAGTTGGATGTGTTTGCGCGGATTGAGCGTTTTTTGGATTGGTTTTTGGTAGTCTAATTTGGTTGGGAAGTGTTGTGGTATATTGGCTACACGAAAAAAATAAGAGAAAGGAACCTATGACCGACTTTTTTGCATACGAAGAACTGACCTGGCCTGAAGTAGCGGAGCTGCCACGCGATATCCCGCTTGTGCTACCACTCGAATCAGGCTATAGCTTGAACCTGCTGGCTGCCCAATTGGAAAATCCCCTCCGCATCGGACTCCTGCCACCTGTCCCGTTCGGTTGGCGTGGGAGCGGACTGACTGTTCCCGAACCGGTCTTTTTCCAAGTCATCGCCAATCTGCTGGACAGCTTGCGCGAAGATGGGTTTTCGCGCGTTTACTGTCTGACACCACAGGGACTGGATCCGCAATCTTTTACCCGACTTATCCCTGCCACTTCTCATTTGAGACTTCCCCATGCATCTCAAAAACAAGAGATTTTATCCCTGCCACCGGATTCTGAACGCGGCAAGGTAATCCTAATCCCTATCGGACATACCGAAGAGCATGGACACCACCTGCCCCTCTCGGTCGATACTGTCATTATTGAATCAATAGCTAAGGGCATAGTTAATGAAGTGGCTACGCGCAGCTTTGGCCTGCCGGTGATGCCCTACGGAGTTAGTACGCACAGGCAGGCCTTCGCTGCCACCTTGAACGCTGGTGGACGCGCTTTCGAAGATTTCTGGCTGGCTGTCATTGATACGCTCGTCGCACGTGGGTTCGACCGCTTCTACTTCATCAGCGGACATGGCGGGAATGTATCCTTCCTTGTAAACGTCGTCAAATACGCCGGGGAACGCCATAGAAGAATCTTCTGCGCCACAGCCTGGCTGCATACATCCGGTCACATCGGCGCACCAGCGATTGAGAAATCCCGCGAATCAAAGATTGGCGGGATGGGGCATGCGGGCGAATTGGAAACCTCCTTTATGCTGCATCTGCGCCCCGATCTGTGCCATATGGAGCGCGTCGTAGACGAGACCGACTTCATCTCCACGCCAAACTACTACATGGACTGGATCGAAGGCGGGTCGCTGATTGCCAACCCGCCCTGGGATGACGACAGCAAAACCGGCGCCTATGGCGCGGGCAGCCTGGGAACAGCCGAAAAGGGCCGCTTGTGGCTGGAGGCTGCGATTCAGGAAAAGGTGGCGCACGTGGAAGAAATACACGAGCAGCATGAGCGCCGCGAGGAGAGGCGCAAGGCTGGGTATGGATTGTGGGGAAAGATCAGCAGCCAGTAATCAGCGATCAATATTTTGTTCAGCAGGCAGATAGTCTGCCTGCTGAACAATTAAGAACCCTCATTTCTCCTTCTGCCACAGTTTTCGGTCTTTGGGATCTTCGGCATCCAACAAACGCGGATGAATCTCCTGTTGCAAGCGATACCCATGCGAGGTCCAGAGTTCTCGCGCCAGTTTACGCGAATTGGTCTGCATGCCCTGCACGGTGAAGTAATCGCAGACGCGCGTGACATCACGTTCAAAGATGCGGAAGGCGTTTCGATTGATCTTCGGCGAAATCACCTGGGGAAAGTCGATCAGGATGATGTCACCTTCCCAGTACAGGATGTTATAAGCCGACAGGTCACCGTGGATGACATTGTTCGAAAGCATGATGTCGATGTTGTGGATGACGCGCTCAAAGAGCGATTTGGCTTCGTCGCGGTCCAGATCGATCTCGTTAAGCGTGGGCGCCGCCTCGCCAATATCTCCGATGTAACCCATCAGGATAGCATTGCCTGCCATGGTGTACGGTTGCGGAACATCCGCGCCTGCAGCGTGCAAGGTCTGCAAGGTGGTGAATTCGTAAGCGATCCAGGACTGGTGCAACAGGTCACGCCCATATTGGGTGCGCTGGCGCATGGCTTTGGTTTTGCCATCGTCCAGCACAACCCTGCCTTCATCGTCCAGGTCCTCACGGCCTTCGCGGTAGACATGGTCATTGCGCAGATTGCGCAGCATACGCGGACGGTAAACCTTGGACGCAGCCAGTTTTGCAGGGATAGCCGTTCCGGCGCTGCATTGGTAGACCGAAGCCTCCTTGCCGCCTTTAATTTTGCGGAGTACATCAGAAATCCATTGATGTTCGTAAAATCCACCCAAGGAGTCCAATAGCCAACCTTCTTCGAAACGGGCGGCTTTGTAGGTGAATTTCAGATTTTGGCGGCTGTCATCCTGTGCGTGGATAAAGGTGCGTTCCTCCACTTCCAGTTTTTTGGAGATACGGCCTTTGGGGTGCCTGGAGCGTTGAGCATCAAACTGTAAAAACGCATCCAGCGCGTCTTCGTCGTCGAGTTCATCGAAGAATTCAATGTAGTCGTTGGTATTCATTTTTGAAGAGTTGCCTTTTGTAAAAGAAAAACCGCAGGGAAGCCTGCAGTGAATCAAAAACCGCAGGGCGGAGCGCGCCTGCGGCAGATATTCACACAGCGTAGTAACGACTTAAGGCGTTACTACCTCTCGGCCCGGAGGTACGCTCAATACACGTTTTGTGGACGCAATTCTCATGATGCTCATTTGATTGTCGAACCTCCTTTCTTCAAGAAATGATGTCCCGATTTTACCACAGCTTTATAGCAGATTCGCGCCCGCCATCTGACCACCGTCCAGGATCATGACCGCGCCAGTGGTGAAACTCGAAGCCCGGGAAGCAAGATATAAGGCCATGCCTGTCAATTCTTCGGGCTGGCCGATGCGTCCCTGGGGGATTTGCGCGGTGACCTTTTGATGAATTTCTGGCGTTTCCCACAAAACACGGCTAAACTTTGTCTGGATGAAGCCTGGGACGATGGCATTGACCTGGATGTTGTCCACTGCTAACTCAACCGCCAGGGTTTGAGTCAGCATCAGGACGCCCGCCTTGCTGACGCCGTAGATGCCCATGCCCTGCTGATAGCGCAGCCCAGCCACGGAGGCCATATTGATAATCTTCCCGCCGCCGCGCTGGCGCATGCTATCCACACAGGCTTTGACCATCCGAAAATAACCTTTGAGATTGACATCCAGAATCTTGTCCCAGTGACTTTCTTCGGAGGTCAGGAGCGGCCCAAAATGCGGATTGGTGGCCGCATTATTGACCAGGATATCTACTCCGCCGTAACGCTCAACGCTGGCAGCGACCAGATTGTTCACACTTTCGGTATCACCCGTATGGACTGCGAACGGAAATACATCACCGCCATCGGCCTGTATCTTTTCGGCAGCCTGATCCAGCGCACCCTGCTTGCGACTGGACAGCACAACTTTCGCGCCAGCCAGAGCAAAGGCTTTTGCAATGGCAAATCCGATGCCACGCGAAGCACCGGTGATAATGGCAACTCTGCCAGTTAAGTCAAATTGATCCGTAGTCATTTCTCTCCTACTAACCTTATTCTAAATCTTTTTCATGTACGCTGAGATTGCCACATTCGCTGCGCTCGTTCGCAATGACATTTCAACTTTTTTTATAGTTGAGTCGGTTTTTTATAAACCCGGTCCCCTTCCCAACCAACTCCTCATAATCATCAGGTGCGGACAAATCCGCCAACAGGGACTGTGTCTTTTCGCGCAGCACCTGGCGCGCGGACGGCCGACCTTCGGCTTGCCACTTCTCCATGGTCCAACGCGGATAAACATCGCTGACGTAATACCCCTTCTTGTAATTCTTGAGAGTCGAGGGCGACGACAGGAAACTGCCGCCCGGCCCAACCTTGGCGATTTCGTCCAATACAGCCTGGGCATCGTCCAACTGGAAACCGTCGGCAAAACGCAGGGCCTGATCGATGATCTCATGGACATGCACAATAGTTGTAGGTGAAATCGCCTTCGAGCCCAGGCTATCCCCCACAAACGGAGCCAGCCCGCCCTTTGTCAGAGCAAAGGTCAACGTGTTCATCCAGTAGGTGTCGGCGGCGATCAGATCCATGCCCCAGCCGGTGCCGCTGCCTGCCGTGCCACAGTGCGGCAGGTTGTAATGCGCCATCATCTCGGCGCAAGCCAGATTGAGCAAGATGCTCTGAGGGTCGTAGAAATTCAGCATGGACTTCATATCAAAATAGACCGGCAGCATCCCCAGCAACACCGGCGTTCCTGGCTTCATCACCTGACTGATGGTAAGCCCGGCCAGCAATTCGGCCAGCAGCAGCGCCAGCGTCCCGGCAGGAGTTAGTGGCGTAGATACACCCGCCATGCTGTAATTCGAGAAGATGAACGGCAGCCCGCGCTCGATAGCAGCTTGCATTTTGAGCAGCGTCCCGCTGTCCATCACCAGCGGCGAAACCGGGTTGAAATACGGCAATAGGAAGGGCTTCTCCCCCAACCCGCCATGCAAATGCTCGAACATATCCAGCACCGGCGTAAAATTGTGTTCGTCCGAAACCAGCAACACCAGCGGCTTGGTCGTATTGGCAAAATGCTCCAGCCCTCCGTACAGGTCGCTCAGGTACTCCGGCACATCACGCACGATACCTGGCGTTGAGATCACGTCATACAGCGGTAGGACACTCCCCAGAC
>CAZLOC010000167.1:0-8349 GCA_964560935.1 uncultured Anaerolineaceae bacterium
TAGGGATTGCCGATCAATTACGGTTTCGTGGGACCAGGATGGGTTTCTACTATCAAGGCGAAATCCATTCTATGAATAACATGATTGAATTTTTGCGCTTTCCCCCGTTAGGCTGGATAGATCGGTTTCGTTTGGGACTCACCGTACTATATGCTCAATTCATTCGGAATTGGCATCACTTAGAAAGCATCAGTGTAGAGAAATGGTTAGTACGCTTAAGTGGGCAACGTACCTACAAGAATATTTGGTTGCCCATGCTCAAAGCGAAATTTGATGGCAATTTTGATAATACTCCCGCCACTTATATCTGGTCGCGCTTGGTAAGAATCAAATCCACGCGCAAGGGAGCAAATCAGAAAGAAGAAGCTGGTCACTTGATTGGTGGATATATTACTTTGATTTATGCCATGGCTGATCGTATTAAAGCTGCAGGTGGCAAGATTCATTTGCAGTCACCGGTGAGCAAGATTGTAATCGATCAGAATAAAGCAACAGGAATTCAAATCGATGGTGAATTGCATACGTTCGATAGATTAGTTTCGACTCTGCAACCCCCAATATTTCAACGTATGATCCCGGATGCAAACAAGGAATATCGAGATTTTATCGGGCAGACTGAATACCTTGGGATAATCTGTCCATTATTGGTTTTGGATCGTCCTTTGACCGGTTATTGGACCTTGAATATCACCGACGATCGAATTCCCTTTACTGGAATAATTGAGACCACATCATATATTGATCCCCAATATGTCGGCGGTCATCATTTGGTGTATTTACCAAAATATACAGCCCCGGATAGCCCCTTGCAAAAGATAACAGATGAAGAGATCAGGGAACTTTGGCTGAACTATTTGGAAACTATGTTCCCTCAATTTGAGCGTCATTGGATTCGCTATTTCATTATAAACCGTGCACGCTATGTGGAGCCATTGCATCCAGTAAACGGGACACATCTTATACCACCAATTCACACACCGATAAAGAACCTTTACCTCGCGACTAATGCTCAGATATATCCTGCATTGACCAATGGTGAATCCATATGCCAAAAGGCAATAGAGATTTCTGGGCTCATCGAGAGTGAGATGCGATAGCATGTTCGAAATTTCTGATTTTTATAATAGTATAGGAGAAAGGAAACATCATGTCTGAAAAAAAACCTTTGGCAAGTATGTCTCTTGACCTTGATAATCAATGGTCTTACATGAAAACTCACGCAGATTCTGGTTGGGAATCATTTCCTTCGTATCTGGATGTTTTGGTTCCACGTGTTCTGGAATTTCTGGAAAAACGCGGACTGAAAATCACATTCTTTATCGTGGGCCAGGATGCTGCACTGGAGAAAAATTATGCTGCCCTCCGATCCATTGCAGACGCAGGGCATGAGATTGGGTGCCATTCTTTTAACCATGAGCCCTGGTTGCACCTTTATTCTGAGCAGCAAGTTGAGCAAGAAATAACTCTGGCTGAGGAGCATATCGAACGGGTAACCGGGAAAAAGCCGATTGGGTTTCGGGGCCCGGGATATAGCTTTTCGTCGACGGTTTTGCGAGTTCTAGATCGACATGGCTATCAATATGATGCATCTACATTGCCAACCTTTATTGGACCTTTGGCGCGCGCTTATTATTTTATGACTACAAAGCTGACCCCTGAAGAGAAGGAAAACCGCAAACAATTGTATGGTGAATTACGAGATGGGTTTCAACCCTTGCGTCCATATCGGTGGCAGCTCGATGGAGGTAGTGACGGACTGATTGAGATCCCGGTAACAACCATGCCGGTGTTTAAAATTCCTTTTCATGTAAGTTACATCTTGTATATGAGTCGCTTCTCGCCTTTCCTGGCGCGCTTTTACTTTAGGTTTGCGCTTGAAATGTGCAAGCTAACGAATACCCCCCCCTCACTGTTGTTGCACCCATTAGATTTCTTAGGCTGTGACGACTTAAAGGAATTGTCTTTCTTCCCTGCCATGGATCTTCCTGGCGAAAAGAAAATCGAACTGGTTGGCGAGGTGATAAGCACCTATACAAACCAATTTACAGTAGTCCCGCTGCGAAAGCAGGCGCACGCGCTGGCCAATGAGAACAAGATGTCAACCTTGGTGCCAAGATTGAGGTCTCTGGGAGGCAATGCCCCGTGACCAAGAATTCTTAACCAAGAGTACATTCGCATATTGGACGCAGATAGGTAACATTTAGTTGATCTGAGCCGAAAAACCTGACTGAAGGTTCACACCAAACGAGCGGCTGCCTGGGGCGTGGTCGCTCGTTTCATTTTCTGGCCTCTTCCAGGGGAGCATTGTTATCGTGCTTGAGGATGTCTTGTAATTAAAAGACACGAAACTCTTTCAGATACAATATGGGAATGCTAAAGACCACTTCTTACGCATCCATCACCCGCATCGACCTGGCGCGCACCCTGGCCGGGCGTGGGCGTTACTGGACAACCGCCTATCTGGTGGATGGATTGCTGATCGATAGCGGCTGCGCCCACAGCGCGCCCGAACTGCTGGCCTGTCTGCGCGATAAGCCGCTGACTCAACTTGTCAACACCCATACCCACGAAGACCATATCGGCGCAAATGGCCCCCTGCAAAGGGCGAATGATGGATTGAAGATTCTGGCACACCCCCTAGCCCTGCCCGTGTTGGCTGCGCCGCGCGAAAGACAGCCGTTGCATCCTTACCGGCGACTGATGTGGGGCTGGCCGGAGTCGTCGAATGGGGAGCAGGTCCCAGACGGGGAAATGATCCGTACGAAGAATTTCAGTTTCCAGGTGCTCTATACTCCCGGGCATAGTCCCGATCATATTTGTCTCTATGAACCCGAACACGGCTGGCTGTTCAGCGGTGACCTGTTCGTCGGCGGCCGGGACCGCGCCTTGTCTGCCGATGCCGACATCTGGGGCGTGGTCGCTTCCTTGAAAAAGATCACGGGTTTGTCGCTGACCAAACTCTTTCCTGGCAGTGCCCGTGTGCGCGAGAATCCGGGGGGTGAGTTGCGGGAGAAAATTTCTTACCTGGAAGAAACAGGGAAGCGCGTTCTGGAACTTCACAACAAAGGCTGGAATGTAGACGCCATTGCCCGCGCTATATTTGGCGGTCCGATGTCCATCGAAATTTTTACGCTCGGCCATTTTTCGCGCAGGAATCTGGTGTGGTCGTATCTGAGATCAGGAACGAACGGAGCTATACACCATGTCTAACTTTGATGTGATCGCCTTCGATGCGGATGATACGCTCTGGGAAAACGAGCATCTATATGTCGAAGCGCAGGCCAGGCTGGTGGAATTATTGGCGCATTATCACCCTGCGGAATGGATCAACGAACGTCTGTACCAAACTGAGATGCGCAATCTGGAGCACTTTGGTTATGGCATCAAGGCCTTTGCGCTTTCTCTGGTCGAGACGGCCGTGGAATTGACCGAAGGCCACGTTTCGGGGAGAGATGTAAAAAAGCTGGTCGACATGGCAAAGGAAATGCTGCATGCAAAAGTTGATATTCTGGAACATGCAGTTGAGACGCTTTCTATGCTGGAGAAGAAATATACGCTGATGTTGCTGACCAAAGGCGACTTGTTCGAACAGGAGAACAAGATCGCTCGTTCGGGACTGCGGGATCGCTTCCGCTATATCGAGATTGTCAGCACGAAAACCCTTCCTGTCTACAAAGGCCTGCTCGAAAAGTATTCTGTCCACCCCGGTCGCTTTCTGATGGTCGGGAACTCCCTGCGTTCTGACATCCTGCCGCTGCTGGAATTGGGCGCACACGCGGTTTACATCCCGCACGAACTGACCTGGCAGCACGAACAGTCCGACCCGCCGCCAGCGGGGCAGACAGGCTATTACCGGCTTGAGCATATCGGGCAGTTGCCAGCCTTGCTTGAGCGTGTTGAGGCAGGACGTTTGAAATGAGGGACCGATTCCAGAAACTTGTATACTATAGCGGGTATCTTTTCGATAAAATGGGGTGTGGGGTATTTTGGGCGGGCAACGCCCGCCCAAAATACCCCACTTTCCCCTCTTCCTGAGAAGACACCTGTTTAAGTCGTTCGATTTATCAGTGTAATAGGAGGCCTTATGCAGCCAATGATCACGCGCGTGCGCAGACCCGTTGAGCGGGAGGGCGCGGAATTTTATCTTTTCCTGCTCCTATTGAGTTTTGCGGCCAGCGTTTCCCTGACGCGCTTATTCCTGGAACTGACCGGGTATCCGCAACTGGGTAACCGGACCCTGCACATCGCGCATGTTTTGTGGGGAGGCCTGCTGTTGTTCATCAGCGCTTTGCTCATGCTGATATATGCCAATCGCTGGGTCTACCGCCTGGGGGCCATCCTGGCCGGTGTGGGGGTGGGTTTATTTATGGACGAAGTAGGCAAGTTCATCACGCAGACCAACGATTATTTCTACCCGCCCGCCGCTTCCATTATCTATGTCTTCTTCCTGCTCGTGGTTATTTTCTACATGGAAGTGCGCCGTCCCAAGCGGCGTGATGCGCGCTCGGAGTTATATCGCGTATTGGATACTTTCGAGGAAGTTTTGGACCGCGATTTGGATGATGTGGAGCGCACCGAACTGGAGGGTAGGCTGCATTACATCGTACAGAACGGCGAGCATTACGAGTTTTCCAACCTGGCCGAGGAGTTGCTGCAATTTATCCAGTCAAAGCATATTCCCATTGCCCAGCGCAGACAGGGTTGGCCGGCGCGCCTGCTCGAATCCTTGCGGGACTTCGACCGGCGCTGGCTCACGCGCGGACGCATGAAGACCATCCTGCTGAGCGGCCTGGGCGTTTTGGGAATCTGGGCGTTGCGTGACCTAACGCTGTTGTTGCTGGATAGCGAATCTTATGGATACCTGATCCGGGTGCTCGTGGACCAGATCGCGCACGGACGGGTGACCGGCACCACCAGCCTGGCCTGGTTGACGGCCGGGATTGCGTTGAAGGCAGCCCTGGGATTGGTTCTGTTAGTGGGGATAGGAATATTCCTTACAAAGCGGGATGAACAGGGATTGCGCTTGCTATTCTTCGTGCTCCTGCTGTTCCTGACGGTCGTCAACTTGCTGGAATTTTACTTCGAGCAATTCTCGACCATCGTGCCTGCTACCGTCCAGTTCGTGTTATTGCTGCTCCTGATCCACTACCGCAGGCGCTTTATGCAGCCAGACGCTTCGGACTCTTAGGATAGGATTTCCCGGTTGGCTTGATCGGCTTCTGCGAATATTTTCTGAACTTCTGCCTTCATTTCGGCAGAGACGCCCGCTCGCATGGGGATGAACTTGACCATGTCGCGTGCCTGCCGCAACAGGTCTTTGACTCCCGCGATATAGGAAAAGTCGTTTTTCCCCAACCCTTCGGGGACAGGAAAATCACGGGCTTTTTGGATCAGTTTACGGGCGCGGACGATGCGTTCTTCAGCGGGGATAAGTTTTGCCATAGATTCCTATTCTCAGTAGATCACGAAATAGCTGGCAGAAGCCCTAATTTAGGGGAGCGGGCGTACAGGCGCTCTTCAGCCTGGATCAAGGCTGCGCTGTCTGGGTTGCGCAGGTCAACGGTGAAAACAACCTTTGGGCAGTTCATCGTGGAATACTAATAATTAGGTTTGATTGTAGCATATCGGTCAGAGAACATTATATGCTTCCCATTGCATGACTCATCGGGGTGAACATTAGTATGGGTTTTAACTGTCTCAATCCTGACACCATCCTGCCACAGAATTATCCCGCTTCAATTCTTTCAATGGAAGCGGGATTATGTTATGCTTCGCCCTGATGAGACAGCGTATCCTTGTCGTGGACGATGAACCTGCCGTGTCCGACCTGCTGGCTTACAACCTGAGGAAGGCTCATTACGAGGTGCTGGTTGCCCCCGATGGCGGTGAAGCCTTGCGCCTGGCGCGACAGGCTGCCCCCGACCTGATCCTGCTCGACCTGATGATCCCCGAAGTGGACGGGCTGGACGTCTGCCGCGAACTGCGCAAGAGCAGCGGCGTGCCGATCATCATGATCACCGCCCGCGGCGAAGAGATCGACCGCGTGGTCGGCCTGGAACTGGGCGCCGATGACTACGTCACCAAGCCGTTCAGCGTGCGCGAACTGATGGCGCGCATCAAAGCCGTGCTGCGCCGGACCCAGTCCGACGACCAGGAGCGAGCGTCTGTTACCATGCTACGCGGCCCCGGCGACCTGCAAATGGACCTTGACGCCCGTACTGTGCGCATCGGCGAGGTCCTGCTGAATCTGACCCGTTTGGAATTCGATCTGCTCCATCACCTGCTGTCCAACGCCGGGCGCGTGCTGACTCGCGAACGCCTGCTGGAGCAAGTCTGGGGCTACGATTTTGCTGGCGACACCCGCGCCGTGGACAGCGCCGTCAAGCGCTTGCGCGCCAAACTGCGCGCCGCCTCTGCTGATGCCGACGGGATCGAAGCCGTGCGCGGGATTGGTTACCGCTTCACCGGGTAGGCCGTGCGCACCACGATCCAGCGTCGCCTGTTCCTGACCACACTGACTGTACTGCTGACCGGTATGAGCCTGGCCGTTGTGCTGGTATGGCTGGCTGTCGGGAAGCTCTATCTCGACACCCAACGCGAGAACCTGCTGGCCCAGGCGCAACTGACCGCTTCCGCTTTGCAGGGTGTGTCGCTCCCCACGATTCTGGCCGAACCCTATTCGCAGACCTCCAACGTGCAGCCTGGCATCCACACCCGTTTGCTGGGGGAACAAGGTGCAGTCCTGTTCCAATTGCCGCTCGCTGCGGATAGTGGACCCGTGCAGGCTCCCCTGGCCGAAAACACCGCATCGGTCTCGGGTGCGGACTTGCTTCAACGCCCTGAAATCCAATCTGCGCTGAGAGGGATTCCCGATACCGCTATCCGCCCGGTCGCTTCTGCCGGGAATCGTCGCGTGCTGTACGCGGCTGCGCCTGTCTTCGCCGAGGATGGCAATATCACGGGCATCGTCTACCTGGCCACACCCTTGCCGCCGGCCAGCCTGCCCGTGGAGGTCCTTCTGCAACTGACAGGCGCAGTCCTCCTGGCCGTTTTGATGGCCGGGGTGGCCGGGGCATTCCTCTCATGGCGAATGGCCCGCCCGCTCGAAGGGTTGGCCCGCGTCGCCAGCGCCGTGGCCGGAGGCGACCTCGACCAGAGCGTCCCGGTAGATAGCGACATCCGCGAGTTGCACAGCTTGAGCGAAGCCTTCAACCACATGCTCGCCAGCCTGCGCCGGTCTAACCAGTTGAAGAATGCTTTCATCGCAGATGTCACGCACGAGCTGCGCACGCCGCTGACTGTCATCAATGGGACTATTGAAACGCTCGAAGACGGCGCTCTCGACGACCTCGAGGGACGCGCTCCGTTGTTGGCATCCATGCAAAACGAGACCCGGCGTTTGATCCGCCTGGTGAACGACCTGCTGGTGCTGACACGCGCCGATGCGGACGCCCTGAACCTGAAGATCGAAACCATTGACTTGGGGGAACTGGCTCGCGTTCGTTGTGAACACCTGTCCCCGCTGGCGGAACCCCGCCGGGTGACGTTGACGGTCGAGGCGCGTGGGCAGGCGGAGGTCCGGGGGGATGCGGATCGTCTGTCACAGATGTTGGATAATCTGCTCGAGAATGCCATCCGTCACGCTCCGGAAGCTTCGACTGTCACCGTGACGATCCAACGAGAAGGGAACGAGATCCGCTGCTCGGTCAGTGACCGAGGGCCTGGCATCCCTGCGCAGCACCTGCCTTTTGTTTTCGAGCGCTTTTATCGGGCCGATCCCGCCCGCGACCGTCACAGCGGCGGAGCGGGGCTGGGACTGGCAATCGTCCGCTCGTTGGTGCTGGCGCATGGGGGGCGTGTCGCTGCCGACAGCCTGGAGGGGCAGGGCGCGGCGGTCACCTTCTGGCTGCCCGCGGTCGAAAACTGACTTCCAATTGCCCGGCCTCTGACACTCTCCTGCCCGGTTAGGGGGATATGATGGCTTCGAAAACCCATCACTCACCGACAGGAGATCCCCATGAAACAAGGTTCCTTGATCCTGAATGCCCTTTTGGCCTGCGCCCTGTTTTCGATGCTAGTAACTTTTGGTTTGTCCCCTGCCAGCGCTAAGGCTGCGCCGACTACTGAAGCCACCGTCAAAGCCCTCGAAGAAACCGAGTTGATCTGTGAAACAGGCCGCTCGATCCAGGTCAGTGGGACGGCTGTGGTCAACGTGACGCCCGACCGGGTGTTGATCCAGTTGGGCGTGCAGTCGAACGGCACCACCCCGCAGAGAGTGGAGGCGGCCAACAGCGCCACGATCAACAAGGTGGTCCGGGCCCTGAAAGCCCTGGGGGTCGCAGAAAAGGA